>DASQZL010000429.1:0-3009 GCA_035638715.1 Balneolaceae bacterium | reverse complement strand
CGCCAATCGAGTCTGAGCTGCATGGGTATCCCAACTCCCTTTCTGGTTTTATATACTGCCGGGCCGTCAAGTATTCCACAGTTTTCAACACATTTTTTGTGTCCCACTGAAGCGATGCCCAAAGAGAAGGCGCTAAAAAATGGGTTTCGTTTTGCGGTGGCAATGCCTGCTGTGGCTCCATACTCCCAGAATGATTGAGTTGAGAAAAGACTATTATCAAACTGCTCATCAGCCAGAGCTGTTAGCAGTATACGATTTCTCTGGAAATTCAATGCAATTCCGCCCGATCCTCCTCCGGCCGTGCCTATCCCCAAAGCCAAATCAGCCCAGTAACTGTTTGTAGAAGATTTATGTTTAGAAGATATTTGTGTAGCATTTGTTGCGCCTGTAGTATTCTGAGCCATCAACTGACGTGAAAAAAACAGACCGAAAATTAATACTAAAGCGAAGAATAAATAGCGTCTCATTTGTATAAAATAATTTTGATGAATTAAATAAAACCTAATCCCTATACGGAATAAATTTATAGCATGAGATCCCCAAATTTTTGAAATGCTTTCCCCTACATCCATTTATTTCTAATAAAACGAGCCGGAAATCTTTATCACAAGAATGTTGACCGGGAGAGAATGCATATTGATTTTTTTCTCCATCCGGCAATTTTTAAATCGGACCTATTGTCGTTTCATAAAAATTCAGCTAAACTATCTGTAATAATAGAGGTTTTATAGGTATCCATAGCTTTTGGGAATCATTTATGAAGTGAGGATGTTACTTATTTTTTTAGAAAAAGGATCTGAAAACGATAATAGTTAGTTGTATGACTGAATTTGATGAAAAAGCCAAAGATTGGGACACTCCGGAAAGCCGGGAGCGTGCCGAAAAAATTGCGGATGCCATTCGCTCGCAGGTACCGCTTTCCCCAAAGATGTCTGCTTTTGAGTACGGTTGCGGCACCGGCCTGCTCAGTTTTGCACTCCGCGAAAAAATAGGACCCATTACGCTGGCCGATAATTCGGATGGTATGCTGGAAGTATTGCGGGATAAAATAAGAACTGCATCGGCTGATGATATGAAGCCGGTTAAACTTAATCTGTCCACCGACCCGCTTCCTGACGCACGGTATGATTTGGTCTATACAATGATGACGCTGCATCACATCCCCGACACCCGGCAAATTCTCAGTCAGTTTTTCGCGCTGTTGAATCCCGGCGGTTACCTGTGCGTGGCTGATCTCGACAAGGAAGACGGATCTTTTCACGGTCACGACGTTGATGATGTACACAGGGGTTTTGACCGAAAAGAGCTGGCCGAAATAGCAAAGGAAGTGGGCTTCACGCAGATTGACTTTTCAACCGCCTATAAAATGGAGCGTGAAGTGGATGAGTCAGGAGAGACGAAAATATTTCCCATCTTTCTGATGGTGGCCCAAAAAGAATAATTAGACAGTTTAAGATAAAATACAAGATCCAGGGGATTCATTCATGCAAATAGATCGTATTTGTGCTTGGTATTTCTTATAGGCAGGGATCCCCAATCGCAAAAATATGGTTCTCCAACCGGCTATTCCGCCTACGCTGATCCAAAAAGTTCAATCCAAACTTCCCGAAATAGAGGCGTTTCATTTCTAAAATAATCGGCAAAATGGTCAGCTAAAAAAATTACCGTTCACCAATCCTTTCTGAATATTCCAGGACTAACAGGGTAATGTTATCCGCTTGATGGGCCTTGTTCATAAACTTGAGCACACCAACGATAATACCGCGTAGTAATTTTTCATCAGAATAGAGGGAGTGATGGCTCAAATAGGCTTCAAGTCCTTTCTCTTCATACATCACTCCGTTTTCGTTAATGGCCTCGGTAACACCATCAGTGTATAAAATAATTTTATCTCCAGGTAGAAGCTGAACCTATTTGCACTCATATGCTATTGATTCGATTTTACCGGGCAACAATCCGCCTGAACCACCGAACCGTTCTCTTTAATAATGTTTGGAAGATTATGCCCGCCGTTGCAGTATTGTATAATGTCGGTTTCGGTATCAAGTACTCCGTAAATAACAGTTACAAATGTCAATATATCATTCTCAGGTATGAGTATGTGTTCACTGTTGAGAGGCAATTGGCTGGATTGCGAATTTGTGAAGCAATGGCTTTAAGCATCGTGCGGTAAACCGCCATATTGTTGATTTTAGATTTATGATTATATATTGGTGATTTAAGATGGTATTTCCTTAAAGGCCAGATCTAAAATCGTCAATCGTTAATCTGTAATCTTACATCCCTCTCATTATTTTTTTAATTTTCGTTGGGCGGTGGTGACACTTTTAACAAAGATCGCGATCAATTCGTCATTCTCCTGCAGTGCTTTATGTAGTGACGCCTTTTCAGTACAAAGCTCCGCTTCCCGGATAATTTTCAGACAGACCAGGCTTTCACGCAGTTCTTTAAGGGCTATTTTTATTTTGTGAATAAAGTCTCTGCGGGACTCGCCGCTTTGCGCTTCCCCATAATTTAATGCCGGAGCAGTTCCGGAACGCACCAATTGTCCCGACAAGTGGTTCCCGGCTTTTGAATGGTGCATGTGATTGGCGACCTCTATAATAAGCACGGCAAATTTTATTAATCGATTCTCCAATTCAAATTTATTCATTAGTTATTTATTTAAATTTTAAGATTGGTGATTCTTGATTGTCGATTTGAGATTTATTTTTAGCAGACAGCATACATCTTCAATCTAAGATCTACAATCTCTGATCTTACATCTCATAACCTATCTATCGGGCTTTTGACGCCCTTCGCTCCTTTTTTAATCACATGCGTATACCCCGTTAGAAATCCTTTGAAGTATTCAAATAATTTTTCATTCGATTTTTTAAATATCTTTTCCCCATTCCGGATTTTAAATATTTTTCACGGGCTATAGCATCATCTTTATTCAAGCATCCCTCATAATATATAAGCTTTATTGGTCGCCGATACCTCGTTGAAAAACAATGGCCTTGGTTA
>DASQZL010000428.1:0-2254 GCA_035638715.1 Balneolaceae bacterium | reverse complement strand
ACAAAACTGATCAGGCTTTTTACCACTCCCTCAAGAGGTGACATGCGGTCCTGATATCCGCGCTGCGTGATTGAAAAGACTCCCATAACTAAAGAGATAGAGAGCCAAATTGATACTGCAATCGTTGTAATCGTCATTATTATTTTTATATGGATTTATTTATAAATTTCGACCGCCTATAATACGGTTTTTCTCACTATTTAGTGTCCCATTTCGCTAATTTCTTAATCGAGTTTTTCTATTAAAAACATCACTGAAGGTTATGAAAGCGCGTTCAATCGGCAAAGAATGCTTTAAACGCAATAAAAAAAATAAAAGTCAACTGAATATTATTCTTAAGGAGATACGAAATAATGCCGAACATCAATTTCATTATGCATTCAGAAAGTTTTTGTAGGCAAAAAACTCTGATTTGACAAATAAGCTGAGCAACTGCCAGAAGCCAGTATCTGATATCAAATTCCCGAATTTTAGCAAGAAATATTTCCTTATCCTTAGATCTTCAATCTCTCCGGCGGCCACACTACTACGTCCAAGCGGGAAGAAAAATGCAGTAAAGGCGATATGTCCGGTAATGAAAAGGCAAAAGCATCCAGTAAAGTATTTGTATATATCTCCCCTTCTGCCTTTTGCAGCGACCATGGCAAATGGTGGACCTCGCAACGATACAACTCTCCTTTCGAACTTTCGGCATACAGGCAGTAGCGCTCCGTCAACCAGTGCTCCAGCGAACCGGCCTTTGTTTGATAAGGTTTGGAGACGGGCTCATAAGTAGCATCAAAATCAGCTGTGCCCCCTTTTGTTTTTCTCTGGGATGAAAAATGATAAAACCGGCCATTTTGGCTGATATTCATTGATGCATTATAGTATGGCAAATAAAAAAGATGCCGTGCGGCCCAGACAGCTAAAAAATTGGCTGCATCCAGGCTCAAAAACCAAACCCCCGGTTTGTCTTCATAATTTACATATAGCCGAACATTTATCTCCGGAAAAGAAGAAATCCAGGGTAAATCCGGTAGCGGCCTGCGCATCACGCCTTGCATACGCAATGGAACAATGCCGAGCCATGTAGTTCCATTAAACTCTTGAATGGTAAGCGGTTCGGGGACCAGTGACCTTAACAGATTGACGTCAACCGGCCAGTGTGCAAACAGCAGATCACACCAGGATTGTCTCCATTTCCAGGGACTATCCGGAACAGGCCAGGGTCGGTGACTTGTCTTTTCGAATGCGGGGTGAGGCATAACGTTCACTTTTACTCAATACTATCACAATTTAATCTAATTGACTTTATTACATAATAAAAAACAAAAACCAATCTTTTTTCATTAAATTTGGTTTTTTACTCCAAAACTCTCTCATCCTTACGAAACAAAACTTGTACGCAGACATTAATTTTCATACCGTAGTTGCCCGCGCTTTTATGATCGGGTGATCCAAATACGCTCCTGCTGACCCTAAAAAGTTATTTCCCGGCCTGCTTTATCAGCCAGTGCCTGAATTTACCTGAACTATAATCAGCAATTCCTTTCCTTTTGTAGATAACTTTGCCTCTTGATGAAATGACGTAGGTGGAAGGTATCATAGAAGTTTGAAAGACGGATGGTATGCCTGATGACGGAAAATAAAACGGCATCGGGAATCCTTTGTTTTTAATGAAATTGAGGGCCTTTTGATGATTCTTATTCACAGATATCATCAAAAATTTGATATTTTTTTTCTTAGAAACATGGTGGTAAAGTTTCTCTATTGTTGGCATTTCAGCAATACAGGGTGGGCACCAGGAAGCCCAAAAGTTGATGAAGAGCACGTCTCCTTTAAATTGTCTGAGGCTGACCTGACTTCCGCTCGGCGTCGCAAGCACCATGTTATAGGCATTATCAGTTAGCTTAGGTCCGTCTGCCGTACTCACCTTATGCACTTCCGCATTAAAAAAACCCGTCCACAGCATAACGCGCTGCATACCACCAAGCACTTCCGTATAAAGACCCGTAAAATAGAGGATGGCCAAAATAGCAGCAATCCCGGTCCATTCGAGCACAGATTGTTTAAATCCCAATTTTTTTAAAAATTTGTTATGAATTTTCATCTGAATCGCCTCCGGGTGTACACTTTGATGCAAGTTGGCATCAAACGCTTAATGTTTTGCCATTTTTTTAAGAACGGGCTTGAGGGCTTTACCATTTATCATCCCGGTAACGGCATATCTTATCTTGCCTTTTTTATTGATGATAAAAGTTGTCGGAATACCACG
>DASQZL010000427.1:0-4717 GCA_035638715.1 Balneolaceae bacterium | reverse complement strand
ACCTGTTTTTGCTTCTGGTCACCCCAGTATAATTCTACAGAAGCCCCGATAGCACTGCGGTTACTTTTGGTGCCAATTAGTTTAAAACCAATCCAGTTATGATCTTTGGCAACGGTATTTTTATATACTTTTACCCGGCCTTTACGGCTTGCTACGATGATGTCCAGTGCCCCATTATTCCACAAATCAGCAAAGGCTACAGAACGACCGTCCAGCTTAAGTCCCCCTCCCACAGCATTGGAAACTTCATGAAACTTTCCGGCCCCATCGTTCAGCCAAATTCTATTTTGCTCATATCCGGACAGACTTCTTCCCTTCATGGCCGGCCAGTGTTTGGCATTCGCGATCACATGCTTATTACCTCCTGCTACTTTCGAAAAATCATACCAATAATCTGTACCTTTCTTATCAGAGACTTCTCCATTGGTCACATATAAATCGAGGAAACCATCATCATTCAGATCACCGAATTGAGCACCGTAACTCCATCCCCCCAGCGCTACGCCCATATTCTTAGCCAAATCTTTATAATTTAAACGCTTTTCACTGCCATTCGATGAAGGGACCCAGAGATTATTGCCCTGGATAAGCACGCCGGGTTGTGAAATGTTGGTGATATAAATATCGAACTTCCCCTGGTTCAAAACGTCCCCAAATGCTACGTTCATACCACTTTTTGGCGCAAATCCAATCTTGGAGTGTCGGTCGAGCTTAAAATGCTTTCCGTGTTGATTAATATAAAGCTGATCAATCGCATAATCATTAGCAATCATCAAATCCGGATAACCCGAGCCGTTAAGATCTGCCGCTCCCGCTGCAAGCGTCCACCGGGTGCTGTTCAATCCCATCTTCTTTGTTACGTTTGTAAACGTGCCATCCCCATTATTTCGAAATAAATAATTATGGCCGCCATTATCAGCATATTCAAAGCTCGCGGGCATTATTTTTGTGGTATTCAAATGCCATAAGTCAATATCAGATCTATAATAGCCACCTATAAACAGATCTAAATTTCCATCATCGTTATAGTCCAGCCAGATAGCCGTATTGGCATTCACCCATTTTGGGAAATGGGTCTTACTTTCCGGAACCTTAGTAAAACCTTTTCCATGATCATTATGATACAAAACGGGCTTTCCCCAACGGTATACAAAAAGATCCGGATAGCCATCGTTATCATAATCGCCCCACACAGCTCCGGTTGAAACCCCCTTTTTGTCGGTATTTAACTTGGCAACGCCCATCTTTGAGGCTACATTTTTGAAGTGTCCATTCCCCTCGTTTTCATATAATGCATTCTTGGTTCCCTTGCGGCTATTCGTCAAATATATATCTTCCCATCCATCATCGTTAAAATCTGCTACAGAAACCGATGCTCCCATAGAGGCCACTTCCGGCATGATATTGGAAAGACTTGAATCTAACCGTGGTGTTTCATGCTTAAAGTTAATCCCAATTTTTGATGAAACCTCTTTCAAATAAAAACCATATCTCTTCAGTGCTAAAGCTTCATTACTGTTTTTAGCTTTTGTTTTTTCTTTCTTTTTAAATTCATTGATTAACCAGGGTGTAGCTAACAGAATTAGAAAAAAGATAAATATCGATATGTTTACGGTACGCTTTTGCATTGCGTTTAAAATACGCCTTTATTCATTTTTATTCATATTCAAAGCATTTCTGAATGCCTCAGGGGTAACATAGCGGGTTTGATATTTCATCCATTCTTTTTTGTGATTTTTATATACGGGATCATTTTCCAGGCTTGTTGGAGCGTGCTTGTAAGCATTTCGCTGGTGCGACGGAAGGGGTAAGACGGTTTTGGAATACTTGGTATTCAAATCGCCGTCCTTTTCCCACCCGTCACCAATCAGTACAAAATCACGTTTCCAGCCCTTTTTCGGAGCCCCCGGATCCTTAAAGCGAAAACGCATTTCATCGCCCGCGTTCATTATTACATACCGGTCGTCCGGTTTTTTAAGTAACGAGGTTACGTTGCCATATCGTGTATAAAATCCAATTAAATCACGCCATTTGGGACTCGTGCCGGCTATCTCATTATAATGCGGAATATTTGGAGAAATGGAATCGGCCCTCGTTACCTTCGAATATCCACGATAACGTAATTTCATCATCGCAGGCTTTAACATTATTCGTTTTATATGGGCATTTGGCAGTCCTTGGGCCCAGCGTATTTGATCCCAAAACGTCTCGGTTGATGTAACGAGACGTATGCGGTGATCTCCGGCGTGTTTGAAGATACCACGAAGATTAATCATGACCATTTTATTTTTCCCGGCGGGGAATCCCACATTCTTTTTGGCCGTAACCCAGCCTCCATGACCATCAGGCACCTGCACGCTGATTCCCTGCGGCTTTTTTAGTGAACTCTGGCTAAGCGCCAAATTGATAGAACTATTGGTCGGCCGTACCCAGCCGTAGGCCAACAGCCACAGTGGTTTTTTTGATTTAGTCGGGAAATTCTTTCCAAGATTAATTTGAATATAGTGCTTTTTGGCCAGTCCCTGGTACTTGGTGATTTTAAAGTGAGCCAGATATTTTCCATCACGCTTTCGAATTAACGAAGTCACATTTTGCCCCTTTTCATCGGTAACCTTTGCGACTGGGTGAGCTGGCCCGGTGACATGAATTTTTAAGCTGGGCGGCG
The DNA here is from genome assembly GCA_035638715.1 of Balneolaceae bacterium. Lineage (GTDB taxonomy): Bacteria > Bacteroidota > Rhodothermia > Balneolales > Balneolaceae > SMO-BIN1. The sequence continues at coordinate 2,052 of DASQZL010000427.1, read as the reverse complement.
GGATGGAAAACCGTTCATCAATAAAAATATTGGTATTTTTTGGATGGTCAACCGCCATCAGGGCCACCTGATCGAAGAAATGCGTTTCCCACAGTTCCGCCGTGATGCTCATATCATAATAGCCGTTATGCGGTTTCAACTGGTTCCCCCGAATTTTAATTCGATCCTTGGCACGTACTACCCCCGCCGTGGACTGCCCGTTGATGCGAAGCCCCAGGGGTGAACTCCATAAAAAGTCGGTCACGAACTTCATCTTTTGACCGTTATATGCAAAAACCCACGGACAGGAGCCCTTCAGCGATTGTTTATTTGTAAGCGATGAAGAATTACTTAACCCGGCGAGTTCTGCCTGTACCGAGCCATTCGGCCAAATTATTCGCACCATCGTCGCCCGGCTGTGGGTCCCTAATCCGATATGAACCAAAGGTGATGTCACCAGTTTTTTCTGATACATCAATCCGGCACGCGCTTCAATTTCACTTCCGATACCAAAAGAATTAATTCTTCGGTCGCCAAGCGGTCCGGAAGCTCGTGGTCGCAGTATTTCAGCATGATATTTTTTTGTTCCGTTATTGATAAATTCAGCAGGTTTAGGGCTCCCATTCGTTGATTGACCGATCAGATCAAGGCGCTTATCTCCCGATACATCCATGACCGAACTAACAAAAACAGGGATGTTAGCCGGCATTTTTGAATATTGATGATTTTGTCTGCTCAGCCATATTTGGCTCCCCGAAGGGGAACTCAACAATACATCCAACCCACCGTTATTATCAAAATCATGCACGAACAATTCCTGTGGATTTTGCATGGTTGTCTGTGCTATTTTCTTTCTCCGCCATTTATCCGTTTCGTTATCATACCACAGTCGCTTGATGGCTCCTTTTGAGTTCACCATTACCATATCAAGCGTGCCGTCCTGATCCAAATCGCTGACATTCAAGGCCTGAATATTATCAGGTAAGTTTGCCCCTGTTAGCCGGTGAAAATGGCCGGATCGATCATTTAAATAGATAATGAGTTTGCCATTTTGCGTCAGGAATATGGCATCAGGGTCCCCATCGCCGTCAATATCAGCCCAAAAAAAGTTTTTTATTGGGGGAATTTTATTGAATAGATTTACTACTTTGAAAGTCCCATCACCATCGTTTTGTAGAACTTTTGGCGGTCCGCTTTGTGGTGCCAAAACAATATCCAAATCTCCATCTGAGTCAATATCATCCGCCCAAACGCCACGGTATGAGCCATTTATAATCGAACCCGGCAGGTCTGTTTTATCGGTAACATCAGAGAAGGTTGAATCAGACTGCTGCTGGTACAGGCGAAAACCCGAATTACCGGCAAATGCCAGATCATTCCGGAAATCATAGTTGTAATCAAACACGGCTATGCCATGGTGACCCGGGCGATTGGGTTGAGGAGTGCCGGGGAACTTCAAACTCGAATGGCTATTATTAACACTTATCTTGTTGTTGCCAACGTGCAAAATATCAGGCTTAAGTTCACCCCGAAGTGAGACTGCTTTTATCCATTGAGCGTTTCCATTTGACTGAATAGATTTTTTCTTAAAGGAGAGTTTCGTATCGGCAGGGGCTTTTTCCGCTTTGGGTTGCGGTAGGCGAATAAAATGATTTATCATGAAACCAACTTTATTAGGCGGTAGTTTAACAGCGGCCACATCCTGTTGAAATACAGGTTGCTGCTGAAGTTGATTTTTTAAGAATGTCAGAGCAAGCGTAATTCTTTGTTCATCATTGCTATTAACCGCTTTTGTGAGCTTGCCAAACTGCTGATGAACATTTTTGGGCCATTTATCAGCCTCTTTTTTTAACGTTTGAATAGCCCGATTCATTACCTTTTTATCCCCATTTTTAGCGGCTACCCGTATAAGTTCTAAAAGAACTTCCTGATTTTCAGGATGTTTTTTCAGTATTTTTTGTAACAGACTTTCAACCTGATCCGCATTTGTCTTTACGTCCTGCCGTTCCAGCTCTTCAGCACGCTTATACAATATTTTTGCATTGGATGGATCTAAATTTTGTGCCTTTTTCA
>DASQZL010000426.1:0-3313 GCA_035638715.1 Balneolaceae bacterium | reverse complement strand
GTTACTTTACCATTCTTGTTTTTACGGGGTTCTTGATACTGAAAACTGCGAATCGCAAGGTTAACCAATAAAACTGATGGAACAAGATGCTCTGCATAACCCACAAAGGGCGAATCACACATTGATTCGTCGCCAGCTATGGCGGCATCAACCCATTGCTTCCAATGACCCTCCGAACCATTGGGTACACGTGGATACTTTTTGGGAACTTTAACTTCATTCGTCATAGAAACCGGAAGCAGACGTGGATTATGGCCATAAGTGCTGCACATAAATTTACCGTCGGTGCCAATAAATAGGGCCCCATTTCCGCCATTTCCCATCACTTGGTCCGGTTCAAGTTCGTCCGGTCGTTCAGGCTGAATACCTCCATCCATCCAATGCACTTTAAACTCCTTGCCGTTGTCTAAGGTGAATTTCAAATGGCTTGAACTTGATACAGGCGCGCTTTTTGTATAATTAACCTCAATACCCCAATTCGTGCGGCGTTTCGGTTCTTTAACAACCGTGCTTACGCTTGTTGAGACCTCATCAGGAAATGTTAATCCTTTAACAACTTTAAAGACAGGGCCTACAATATGGCAGGCCATATCGCCAACTGAACCGGTTCCAAAGGGCCAAAAGCCACGCCATCTTTGGGGAACAAACGCTTCGTGATAGTCCGCATCCTGAGCGGTACCCAACCAGAGATTCCATTTAAGGCCTTTCGGTACCTTTTCATGATGCGTAGGCCATGGGATGCCCTGCGGCCATATAGGACGGTTCGTCCAGCACCAGGCCTCTTTGATATCACCGATAATCCCGGCATCGCGCCACTCTTTCATGGTGCGAATGCCATCACTGGAAGCCCCCTGATCGCCCATCTGCGTAACTACGTTATACTTCTGTGCTGCTTTGACCAGTATACTCGTCTCATAAATATCGTGGGTTAATGGTTTTTGCACATACACATGCTTGCCCCGTTTCATGGCATTCAGTGCTACAATAGCGTGATTATGATCGGGAATACTGACAGAAACAGCATCAAAATTACCGGATTCCTTGTCGAATATTTTGCGCCAATCGTTATAATAGTGGGCATCCGGAAACGCCTTACGAGCGCCAGCGGATCGCCGGTCGTCTACATCGCACAAATAGGCAATTTTAGCATTACCGCTTTTTGCAAAATGATTAATATCACTCCTCCCTTCGCCTCCCGTACCCACAGCGGCAATATACAAGGTATCACTCGGAGCCGTGTACCCTGTGCCGCCCAAAACGTGCCGGGGTACAATATAAAATCCCGCTGTAGCCAATGAAGTATTTTTCAGGAAATCCCGCCGGCTTAATTTTGAATTGACAGAATTATCCCTATCGTCCGAAGATTGCTGATTATTTTTTTTCATAATTGTTTTTCGTGAATTTTCATCTATCTTTTATCATTTACCTTAGGCTTTTTTTCATGCCAAGTTTTTTTAAATCGATTGAATCTTGTTGGCTAACGGTTTGTGATGATAAATGGCCGCCTATTCTAATGCTAATCCTGGGGCTTTCCGAACCACTTGTTTGAAGAACCTATCTCCAACGCTAAACAAGAAGAAAATGGATTCTTTTCATTCTGACTAAGAATGAAAAGATATTTCTTAAATGGTTTTGATTCTAATATCGCGATACCATACTGGATCGCCATGGTCCTGAAGGGCGATATGCCCTTTTTTGTAGGCTGCGAATCCTTTCCAGTTTTTAAATTTGCTCCCGTTTACCAATTTCTTCCAATGCTTGCTCCACATCTGGGTATCAACTACTTTTTTCTGATTAAGCCAAAATTGAAGATGCCCTTCTTGCAATTTAATTTTTACCTTATTCCATTTACCTGCGGGCTTTGCAGCCGTTGGACTTGCTGCGACGAGATCATATAGCGAACCCGCCAAATGGCTTGGCTTTTTATTATCCTCTGCATTTTTATTGTCGAGCACCTGCATCTCCGGTCCCGTAACATACGTCTGCTTAAATTGAGGGGCCTCATGCACATCAAATATGATCCCGCTGTTTCCGCCTTTTGATATTTTCCACTCCAGCTTTAAGATAAAGTTCTGATATTCTTTATTGGTTACCAAATCACCATTATCGCCACTTTTGGGGTTCAAAGCAATGACTCCATTTTTAACGCTCCATGCCTTACCGGGCTGATTTTTGAGATATGAATGCCAACCATCAAGGTTTTGGCCATTGAATAAGAGCTTATACCCATTATTTTTCTCTTTGGGAGTTAGCTTATTGTGTTGAGGATCCGTTCCGGAACAAGCTGCAATTCCAACTATAATCAATATAATTAATAAATTATTTGATAAATTTTTGAGACTCATAACTTATATTTTTTAAGTTATCTAATTATTGAATGCCAAGAATCTGTTTATTACGCTGCTTGTCAGCTCCGCCGGCGAAATCGTCGAAGGCCCGTTCGGTCACCCGGATGATATGATCACGGATGAAAGCGGCCCCCTCGCGGGCGCCATCTTCCGGATGTTTCATGCAACACTCCCACTCGAGCACGGCCCAGCTTCCAAAGCCATATCGGGTGAGCTTACTGAATATTTTTTTAAAGTCCACCTGCCCGTCACCGGTCGAGCGAAACCGCCCGGGCCGGTCGATCCATGATTGATATCCCCCATAGACACCGCTTCGGCCAGTGGGATTCAGCTCAGCATCCTTAACGTGAAACATTTTGATCTTTTCATAATAGATATCAATAAACTCCAGATAATCCAGGCATTGCAGCACAAAATGGCTGGGATCGTATAAAATGTTCGCGCGCGGATGATCGCCGGTTGCCTCCAGAAAACGCTCATAGGTAATCCCATCATGGAGATCTTCACCCGGATGAAGCTCGTAGCACACATCCACGCCGTACTGTTCAAAAGTATCCAGAATGGGTTTCCAGCGGCGGGCCAGCTCAGTAAAGCCCTCTTCAACCAGTCCGGCCGGTCGCTGCGGCCACGGGTAGACCATGGGCCATATTAAAGCGCCGCTGAAAGTCCCGTGGGCATCTAACTCCATATTCCGGCTGGCTTGAGCGGCATATTCCAGTTGCTTGACCGCCCATTCCGTCCGTTCCTGCGGCTTCCCGTGCAGCTGCTCAGGAGCAAAGCTGTCAAACAATTCATTAAACGACGGATGTACGGCCACCAGCTGCCCGATTATATGGGAACTAAGCTCGGTCAGCTCCAGACCCGATTCCTGAATTGTACCCTTGATCTCATCGGCATAGGTTTGGCTTTTGGCTGCTTTCTGAATATCAATGCAGCGCGGATCCCAGACAGGAAGCTGCACGCCT
>DASQZL010000425.1:0-4227 GCA_035638715.1 Balneolaceae bacterium | reverse complement strand
TTTTATGGTACGAACCTGCGGGCAATCAACCGTGGGCACTTCCAGATTCCCTGGTGGTACCGAACGACCTTCCGGATACCGGACAGCAAAAAGGGCCTGCACACATTCATCAAAATCAATGGCATTAGTTCCAGTGCCGATATATGGCTGAATGGAAAAAAAATTGCTGGCCATAAGGAGATCGCCGGGGCATATACCACACATGAAATCGATGTAACCAAGCAAGTGCAAGCTGGCGTGAACGTGCTTGCCATTCGGGTGCATCCTGCTAATCCGTGGAGGAATTTGACAGTAAGCTGGGTTGATTGGAACCCTGCTCCGCCTGATTACAACATGGGCATCTGGCGGAATGTAGACATTCTTCGATCAGGTCCGGTGTCGCTGCGCGATTTCCATGTCATCCCAAAGCTCAAACTACCGGAGCTGAATAGCGCCAGCCTGACTGTCAAGGCCAAAGTAAGCAATGCTACCGATGTGCCTCAGAGCGTCACTGTAAGCGGACAGGTCGCCGGTGTCGCACTACACCGCAACGTGCAGTTGCAACCGCACCAAACGCATACTGTGGACTTCAGCCCAGCGACGAATTCTGCCCTCAGGCCCCGCCATCCCAAGGTGTGGTGGCCGATTGGTATGGGTGCGCACCCGCTTTATCATGCCGGTTTGAAGGCCCTTGTGGGCAACGCCATTTCCGATAGCTCCAAGATCACGTTTGGCATTCGCAGCGTGACTTCTCACCTCACAAAGCAAGGATTTCGGCAATTTGTCATCAATGGCAAACCCATTCTGATTCGTGGAGGTGGGTGGGCTCCAGACATGTTTTTGCGCGACCAGCCTCAACGAATGGCTACTGAATTCCGCTATGTGCGCAATCTCGGGCTGAACGCCATTCGCACAGAGGGCAAGCTTGAGCGTCCGAGTTTTTACCACATGGCAGATCGCAACGGTATATTGATCTTATCCGGTTGGGTGTGTTGCTCCGAATGGGAAGCCTGGGCCAAAACAGGCGGCAGGCCGTGGACCAAGGCAACATTTAAGGTTGCAGGTAAATCTATGGCCAGCGAAGCCCGGCGCCTGCGTAATCACCCTTCAGTGATAGCATTCCTTATTGGCAGTGATAATGCGCCGCCAAACAAGATTGCAAAGATGTATGTGGATACCCTGCATGCGGCTGACTGGCCCAATCCTATTGTTTCAGCCGCTTCGAAACGCGTACACAAGAACCAGGTTCCGAGCCCCTCGGGAATAAAAATGTCGGGACCCTATGCCTGGGTGCCGCCAAATTACTGGTATTCAGATAAAGTGGGTGGAGCGTTCGGCTTTATTGCCGAGACCAGCGCCGGCGCTGATATTCCCCGTCTGTCAACCCTGAATCAAATGCTAACGCCACGCGAACGCCGGGCTCTATGGAAGAACCCCGGGGTTAAGCAGTATCATGCTTCACCGGCATGGTCGCCGTTTTCAACTTTAAAACTTTTTGACTCAGGTCTGGCACATCGGTATGGCAAGCCCACGAGTTTAGCCGATTATGTTGAGAAATCCCAGTTAGCCAACTATAATGTGGTGCGGGCCCAGTTCGAAGCCTATAATGCCCACATGGATGCGAAGAATCCATCTACCGGTGTGATTTACTGGATGTTGAACAGCGCATGGCCGTCACTTCACTGGCATCTGATCAATCATGATCTCAATCCGGCAGGCGCTTATTTTGGTGCCCAGAAAGCTAACCAAGCGGTACATATCCAGTACTCTTATAACAATCGCGCGGTCATGGCGATCAACCATACCCTTAAGCCGTTGCACGGTGTGGATGCGCGTATTCGTGTGTACAATCTTGATGGCAAGAGGCGTTACAGCCACAACGTTACTGGCATCGACTTGCCCGCAAACCGCGCTAGCCAGCTTATGGTTATTCCCAAGCTGAAGCAGCTGTCCAGTACCTACTTCGTGGAGCTGGAACTGACGAATGCGGACGGTCAGCAAATTAGTCGCAACGTGTATTGGCTCTCCAATAAGCCGGACCAATTGAATTGGGCGAAGTCGAATTGGTACACCACCCCCGTCAGTCGCTACGCCAACTTGAAGGCATTGCAGAAATTACCCTCTGTGAACGTTCGGGTGAAGACCAACACACACCGGGATAGCACGGACCAAGTCACTAAAGTGACGGTTACTGCACCCGCCAAGGATAAAGATGTTGCATTTTTTGTACACTTGTCAATTCGGAAGACGGCCAATGGCAAGCCGCTCGTACCGATTACCTGGAGTAGCAACGACGTAAGTCTCTGGCCTGGTGAATCCATGACGTTGACCGCGCGATACAAAGCAACCAAACACGTCTCACCAGTAGTGCAAGTGAGTGGATGGAACGTCAGATCACGCAGTATCCCACTTACTTTACAATAGAAAAGTAGATATCCCAACGGAAGAACCCATATGCCCGAAAACATAATCTCTGGTTCGATTGGCAGTGAGATGGCCTCAATGACCTGTTTGAAAGGGTTAATAAAAAATTTAAAGCTTTTCCACCAGATTATAACATTTTACCTGGTGTTGCTTTTTGGGTTTCCAACGATGATAATGAGGTGTATAACGGTCAGGATTTGTTTAGTATTTAACGGGATGATCAATGGCTAAAAAAGCACAGGGGATAGCAATAATTTTAGTTAAGTATTGGAATAAGTAATGTTTTTTTGAAAAAAAGGAATGACCATGCTAAAAATATATCTTCTTATAAATTTTTTGATTGTAGCTCCTTTTCTTGCACAAGCGCAGAAAGTGATAAAACCTGGCTATACAAAAATTACCACCTGGCAGAATGATAAAAAAACGGCCATCTCATTAACCTATGATGACAATACTATTAACCAGTTTCGTGTAGCTCTTCCTATCATGAAAAAAATGGGTTTCAAGGCAACTTTTTTTGTAATCACCGGTTCCGTACCAGATTCGAAGTTCCGTCCTACCTTCATCGGTCCCCCCATGAAACAAATTATTGCAAATACTGCTAAAACCCCAACCAATAAAAATAATTTCTTTGTGCGAGCATCGGCGATCCGTTTTTCAGGTTACTCCAAAACTTACAAATATCATGTGCGGGCTGCTGAGCTTTATGATCAGGGCAAAGTGAAGCAGGCTTATAAATTAATTGACAAAGCATACGCAAAGATTCGATCCGGAAATCTGAAGCGTACTTCTCATGCTGCCGAAGTTAAAAATTACCTGGATTATGTTTTAGATGTCAAGCCCGGCACCGATTTGGTTACCTGGAATAAGCTGAAAAAGGTAGCAGATGAAGGCTATGAATTAGGCAGTCATAGTGTATCACATTCATATCTGTCAGTGCTGGATTCAGTAAACCTGTGGTACAACCTGACAAAGAGCAGAGGAGAATTATTAAATCGAATCGGTCCCCAGGCTACATTTTCAGCAGAATGTCCTTTCGGTATTGACAATCAGCGTGTTATGAAAGCGGCTCACAAAATTTATCCGGCACTGCGAAACGAAATGCCCCGTCCCTATTTAACCGAAATCAACAGGGGAGATGATACCGATCCCCGGCAATCGGACAAAAAATATGTTCAGTGGCAACGTGGACCGTTAACGGATACTCCCATGCGTAGGATGAAATCGTGGGTTAATACTTCATTACAGAGGAATAATATATGGTTGGTACTGGTTTTTCACGGCGTTGATGGCGTTGGCTGGCAGCCACTAACCCATCAAGAGCTGAATAAATATTTTACTTATATCAAGAAACGCCAGGACAAAATCTGGGTGGCTACTTTTAAAGATGTTACAAAATATATGCGTGAGCGTGTGAATGGAAAAGTAAAGGTGTCTGAAGATGGACCTAATATTGATATAAATTTGACCCATACACTCAATCCGGTTATTTACAACCTTCCTCTCACTTTAAAAACGTACGTTCCGAACGACTGGCAAACCGTTCAGGTGAAACAGGGTAAAAACATCCAAGATATAAAAACAAAGCATAGTCAGGGAGGATCATTTATCCTCTACCATGCTAAGCCAAATAGCAATACGATTATTTTATCAAATAATGGCTGATTTTAAAACATGGAATCATTTTGCCGGTTTTGGTATCTAATTGCTCTTAGGAATATATTTTAGCACAATCGTAGGTTAGAATCATTTAGCTGTTTCTACTTGTTTTAAAAGCGATTGCCAGCGTAGGAATAAGGCGCATTCATCAATCAATTTTGTTTC
>DASQZL010000424.1:0-11330 GCA_035638715.1 Balneolaceae bacterium | reverse complement strand
CGGGTGGCAAATTTTAAGGATAGTTTGCGTTACAAACTTCAATTTTGGGGCACTTCCAACGACACCCTTCCGGCGCTTCCTGTTAAACTTGTCCTGAATGGCGACACAACCACCCTTCACACGCAGCCCGTTATCATTCATTTTCGATCAGTTCTGCGGAAGAACCACTCAAAATTACGACCGCTGAAGCCTATTTATGAATTTGCAGCGGCATGGTGGCCTTATCTTGCCGGTTTCCTGGGATTCCTGCTAATTGGAGGGCTGGCTTATTATCTTTATGAAAGATACTGGAATCAACCCGAAGAGGAAGAACCTGCACCCGAGTTCAAGCCAGAACCGTTTTTGAACCCGCTAAAAGAACTTGAAAACAATCTTGAGCAGCTTAAAAACGTTCCATTAAACAGCAGGGAACAGTTTGACAGATTTTATATTAATCTCGGTGATGCTATTCGTCTATACTATGAACAGATGTATGATATACCGGCCCTGGAATCAACCAGCCGGGAAATTGTGAATGAGTTAAATGATCGGGCAATAGATCAGAAGCTCATTCAACAAACACGCATTGTACTCCAGGAAGCCGATATGGTAAAATTTGCTAATTTCACACCCACGAAGGAAAAAGCGATGAAAACCTACGACAAAGCACAGGAATTTTTGTCGATAGCAAAAGAATTGCACGGGGGACGCGTTCGACAAATGCGTCGCCAGCATATTGCAAAAGTTGAAGAGGCACGAAAAAAATTCGAGCAGAAACAAGATAAGGAGGAGGAATCATGACGTGGGCAAATCCGACCTGGTTTTGGGCGCTTCTGGCTCTTCCCTTCATAATAGGCCTGTCTGTATGGCGGGTTTATACCAACCGCCATCCCAGCCTGACGTTCTCTGATACATCGGATTTTTCTGATCTTCCAACCAGTTGGAAAACATATGGCGTATGGCTTTCGCCGGCATTTCAATGGATCGCTTATGCACTGATTGTGCTGGCAATGGCACGCCCCCAAATCAAAAACACAACAATTAAGCGCAATGCCAAAGGTATCGATATCGTGCTTGCGCTGGATATTTCGACATCGATGAAGGCCGAAGATCTTAAACCAAGTCGTTTTCAGGCCGCAAAGAAAGTTGCCACCAATTTTATAAATGAACGCAATTCCGACCGGATCGGGCTGGTGGTGTTTGCCCGGCAAAGTTTTACGGTCGTCCCCCCTACCCTTGATTATAAAATGCTGAAAAAGATGCTGAATAATGTAAAAATGGGCATTGTGAAAGATGGTACTGCCATTGGCATGGGCATTGCCACAGCTGTCAATCGGCTAAAGAATAGCAAGGCCAAAAGCAAGGTCATTATTCTGCTTACCGACGGCGAGAATAATTCGGGCAAGATTGACCCGGTGACGGCTGCTGATTTGGCACAGACCTATAATATCAAAATCTATACTATTGGCGTAGGGACCAAAGGCGAAGCTCCCTATCCGGTACAAAGTCCGATCTTCGGGAAACGATATCAAAATATTAAAGTACAGATTAATGAAAAGATGCTCACAAAAATCGCCAAAATGACCGGAGGCGAATATTTCAGAGCAACCGATACGAAACAACTTCGAAAAATTTATAATCGAATCAACAAACTCGAGCGTACGAAAGTCGATCAACTCATATATACAAGTTCAGTTGATTATTATATGTATTTTCTGTTGCCTTCGATCGTCCTTTTGATTTTATCCATTGTTTCGGAACGGATGATTTTTCGCAAGCAGCTTGAGTGAAAAAACGAGCATGAAGTCAAAAGCAAGAAGGAAGGATTGGAGCCCATTCGTATTCTAACTTCCCGCTTCTTGCTTTTTAGTCAATAAAATCAGAAATGCTTTTTAACCGTCATTTGTTTGAATTTTATAATCATTGATTTTTAGTATTAAGTCAGCATGTCACTTTCTTCAATCGCAAAAACTTTTGCTTCTTCGGTCCCCTGGAAGCCGATTGAAAAAAATATCCGGGAAAAGAATACCATACAGCTTGATCATTTTGTAGGCTCTACGCACTCTCTTTTTCTGAGCGCCCTCAGTAAGCGATTCGACAATATTGTTGCCATTTTTCCGGATCAGGAAGGAGCCCGATTTTTAGCGGGCGATCTTGAAGCACTGGATACGGAGAATAACTTCCTCTTCCCCCCCAGCGGACTCAAACCGTACGACAGTCAACAGATAACAGAAAGTGCGCTGGCTATAGAGCGCTCAGAAGTGCTTGAAGAAATTCAGCAAAATGATCGCTCGCTGACGGTGACCTCCGTTGAAGCTCTGTACGAAAAAATAATCACGCCCGATGCTTTTTCATCCGCTTCGCTGCAAATTTCCACCGGTGATACTATTGAACCGGCCGATCTTGTAGAACAACTCGTTGACCAGCAGTATTCACGGGTGAAATTTGTTGATCACCGGGGTGAATTTGCCCGGCGCGGCGGTATTCTCGATGTATTTCCATTTTCAGGCGATTATCCCGTACGGCTTGAATTTTTCGGAGACGAAATTGATTCTATCCGTGAATTCGATCCCGACTCCCAACGATCAATTTCCTACAAAAAGAGTGTACGATTTGTGCCGGATGTAACCCGGCTTAACAGCGGTAAGCACAAGCAGTTGTTGGAATACCTGGATGATGATACCGTCATCGTTTTATTTAATGCTTCGCTCATTGCCGCTGAATTCGAAAAACAATTTGCCGACGCTGAAGAACACTTTCAGAATCTGGACGAAACCGACGACATTCAGCCACCTGAAAAGCGGTTTGTAACGCCTGAAAATTTCAAAAAATCGATAGCCAACCGATCTATTATTGGCTTTGGCGCATTCACCTCTGATATTGACCCGGATTGGAGTTTTCGGCTTGACGCCAGTCCACAACCCGATTTCAACGGGAGTATCAAGCTACTCAGGGAGGACATCCTTTCATTGAGTCGCCAAAGCTTCGACACTTACTTGCTTTGTGATAACCCCGGCCAGCAGGAGCGCTTCGAGGAACTCCTGGGCGAATCGAGCCAACGCATGCGCTATCACCTGTCGGTTGAAACGCTGCACGAAGGATTTATACTGAACGAAAAAGGTATTGCCGTATATACCGACCACCAGATTTTCAATCGTTACCATCGTCCGAAAATCCGGCGGCGAAAAAAATCAGCCGGCATTTCGTTTAAAGAGTTGCGGGATCTCAGCCGTGGCGATTACGTCGTGCATGTTGATTACGGCATTGGAGTGTTTCAGGGCTTCAAAAAAATTAAAGTGCGCGGCACTGTTCAGGAATCCGTGGTGCTGCATTATAAAGAGGGTTCCGTGTTGTATGTAAATGTTTCGAGCCTGCATAAAATCCAGAAATATTCCGGCAAGGAAGGTATGCAGCCGCGCATTGATAAATTGGGATCGGGACGGTGGGCCCGCAAAAAAGCCGAGACCAAGAAGAAAGTCAAAGATATTGCGCGCGATCTTATCAAGCTTTATGCCAAGCGAAAATCGCAGGATGCCTACCGCTTCAATGCAGACAATAGCTGGCAGGTTGAAATGGAGGCCCGTTTTGAATATGAAGAGACGCCCGACCAGCGGGAAGCCATCGAAGCGGTCAAAGAAGACATGGAATCAAACACGCCGATGGATCGTCTCGTTTGCGGTGACGTCGGATTCGGCAAAACGGAGGTTGCTGTACGTGCCGCATTCAAGGCCGTGATGGATCACAAGCAGGTAGCCATGCTGGTGCCGACCACGATTCTGGCCGAACAGCACTACAAAACATTTTCGCGTCGGATGAAAGAGTTTCCCGTCAATATTGAAATGCTCTCGCGATTTCGGTCGCGAAGCGAACAGAAAAAAACGCTGAAAAAACTTTCTGAAGGCAAGGTTGATGTCGTGATTGGCACACACCGGCTGGCGTCCAGGGATGTAAATTTCAAGGATCTGGGACTGCTTATTGTAGATGAAGAACAGCGTTTCGGTGTCAAGACGAAAGAAAAGCTCAAAAAATATCGTGCAACGGTTGACGTGCTCACGCTCACGGCTACGCCCATCCCGCGTACGCTGCAATTTTCGCTGATGGGCGCACGCGACCTGAGCATCATCACCACTCCGCCACCGAACCGCCAGCCTGTACAGACAGAGATTCACAGTATGGACGAAGATCTCATCCGCGATGCTATCCTGCAGGAGGTTGCCCGCGGCGGACAAGTATTTTTCATCCACAACCGGGTGAAAAATATTGAGCAAATGGCCGCGATGATCCGGCGTATCATCCCTGATATTCGTGTCCGTTTTGCCCACGGGCAAATGAGCTCGAAAAAACTGGAAAAATTAATTGAAGACTTTTATGATCATAAGTTTGATGTGCTTGTTTCGACCAACATCGTCGAGAACGGCATCGATATTCCAAATGCCAACACGATGATCATCAACCGCGCCGATAATTTCGGGCTGGCAGAACTGCATCAGTTGCGGGGACGGGTGGGACGATCAAACCGCAAAGCGTTTTGCTTTCTTATCACTCCGCCGATTGAAAAACTGACGCCCGAAGCCCGGAAACGACTGCTGGCACTGGAGGAATTTTCTGATCTCGGAGCCGGATTTAATATTGCCATGCGTGATCTGGATATTCGTGGCGCGGGCGACATTCTGGGCGCCGAGCAAAGTGGTTTCATTAATGATTTGGGATTCGAACTCTACAAAAAAATACTGAATGATGCAGTTAAAGAGCTAAAACAGGATGAATTTGATGACGTATTTGAGGATGTCGAGACATCTGTTGAACTTCCCGAAACGCAGGTTGAAATGGACTGGCCCGCCCTGCTGGAAAATGACTATGTTTCGGATAACGTAGAACGACTGAACATGTATCGAAAACTGGCCGGCGCTTCATCCGAACAGGAGATCGATGAGTGGGAAGAAGAGCTTGAAGATCGCTTCGGTGCCATCCCGCAGACCGCACGGAACCTGATTTTTACGGCTAAAGTCAAACTATTTGCCTCGCAGAATTTATTTACTAAAGTTACCGTGCGGTCAGACAGAATGTGGCTCGTCTGTCCGAAACAGGAAAGCGAGCTTGGCAATGAATTTTATGAAAATAAATTTCAACCATTGATGAAAACGCTGCAGCAACAGGCAGAAGATCGCCTGGAAGTCATTCAAAAAGACAACCGGATCCGTTTTGTAATCAGTGATATTCCAAACCTGCAGGCAGCCGCTGATTTTCTTCAATCAATTCGAACAGCCAAACCGGAAGGAGAAGAAATCCTTGTTTGACCATTATATCAAATTACTGAAATCGGGTGAAGTGGTCGCCTTCCCAACCGAGACGGTCTACGGGCTGGGTGCCGACGCCTGGAACCTCTCGGCCGTGAAAAAGATATTTTCTACCAAAAAGCGACCGGCCGACAATCCGCTCATTGTACACATTTCCTCCCGTGCAATGCTGCATCCCTTTGCTGCTGAAATTCCGCCGGAAGCAAAACGGCTGATGGATGCGTTCTGGCCGGGACCGCTAACCCTGATATTCAAGAAGAAACCGGATGTTTTGGATGCCATCACCGCAGGACTTGATACGGTGGCGGTACGCCGACCTGCCCACCCGCTGGCGCAGAAACTCATATCGCAGGTAGGCCCGCTGGTGGCACCAAGTGCCAATTCGTCCGGTCGCCCAAGCCCGACTAGACCTCAACACGTGAAAGAAGATTTTGGCGAAGAATTTCCGGTTGTCGAAGGCGGTGAGACCCAGATTGGGCTGGAATCGACGGTCCTGGATGTTTCTTCTGTACCTTTTACCATTTACCGACCTGGCGGTATTAGTGCTGAACAGATTGAAAATATCATAAAAAAATCGGTGGAAACAGGCAGCAAATCAGTCGGTAAACAGGCGGCTCGCAGCCCCGGTACCAAATATTCACATTACGCCCCGGAAGCGCAGGTTCGCTGGTTGAAAGACGAAGAAATTTCTGACTCAAATTCCGTTTTATATTTGTTGCATACCATAAATCCAACCAATAAAGCTAAAAATATTATTTTTTTTGAGGAAAATTATGAAATGATGGCCCACCAGCTTTTTGACCGTTTTCGGGAGGCGGATCACCAGGGATACCGCGAAGTTCAGGTCGAACCATTTACAAATTTACAACTCCGGAAAGTACCGCTGGCACCGGCGATACAGAATCGAATTTCAAAGGCCGTGGGCCCCGATGATTAAAATATTAGCTGTCCGGTGTTAGGTTTACAGAACTGCACGCTAATCCGTATAAAATTTAATGGGAAATAATACGCTTAAATAAATGAATTCGATATAGGCGTCTTTTGAATTTTTGTATTATTTATTCATGTTACTATATCGCATTTGTTCTTTTTGGTTGACATATTTCAAGCTTACAGGGAAACTTGAACTCCTCTCACATGGCTTCCCCGAAAATCAGGCGGGAGCCTTAAAAGGCAAAATGGAGGATGGAATCGGGAGGTATTATATCCCATAAAATTTAATTTTGCGCCCTGAAAACGCGTGGTAATGTACTGCCTGTTCATTAGCTCAAACTTAAGTTTAATGCGTAAAAAGGGGAAAAAGCAGGATAGGAACATCCCTATTTATAGACCAAAAATTCAAAATAATTTTCGGTATTTATCAATATTTGCATAGCGTAGGTTATTTTGAAAAATGCATTCTGTCTATTAGCTGTTAGCTGTCAGCAAGAAAGCCCGTACGTGCCCTCGCCTACAAAAAAATTTTGCTTTTTTTTATCGAATAATAGTCATTACCCTTATATAATGTGTATTATTATTGAACATTGAATGTGATCATGCATGGGATATTTGCGAGAAAAGGAAATTAAGGAATTAGCGCTTGCTATAAAGGCCTCGGATGAAAATGCTTTCTCCGAGCTTTTTCACCGGACGTACCCACGCCTGGTAAAATTTGCCTGGCGCTATACACAAACTGAAACCACAGCTAAAGACATCGTGCAGGAATCGTTTGTAAAACTCTGGAGGAAGCGCAATCATATCGACCCCGCTCAGTCGATGATGGCTTATCTCTTCCAGATCGTGCGTAACCGTTCACTGAACCATATTCGCGACCATTCGCCTGAAGATGACATCACAATTGATGATTTACCGGGAGGCGTGCTTAAATCGGATGAATATGTGCCTGAGGTTACTTCATCACAGAATAAAATCGGAAAAAAGATGCTTGATTGGATTGATCATTTACCGGGCCGCCAGCGGGAAGCCCTCCGGCTGAGCCGTTTTGAGGGTCTGGACCATGAAGAAATTGCGTACGTAATGGAAATTTCTCCCCATACCGTCAATAATCATATCGTTTCAGCGCTTGCAACACTGCGAAAAAACTGGAATGATTACAAAAATAACCCAAACAACGGCACTTGATATGACGCAAAAAAATCAAAATAACGATCATACCGAGCAGGATGAGGAGTTTGCCGCGCTTTTTAAAAAGGCAAAAAAGATTGACGACGAACATTCCATTGATATTGATGATCCGGAAACAGAAGCGGCATTCCGGCAGGTCGCCCAAAAGACGAATTTATATGGTGAAAACGACTCACACCGTTCCTTGAGGAAACTTGCGGTTGCAGCTATTGTTATCATTGGAGCTATAGGTATTGCCTATATCTTGACCCCGTGCTGGGTACGCGCGCCTAAAGGAAAACCGAGAATTGTTACATTAAGTGATGGCACCACCGTTACGCTCAGAAGTGGTTCACAGCTCACTTATCGCCGGTGGTTCGGCTATTGGGGACGAACGGTTTTGTTAAGCGGCGAGGCTTTTTTCCAGGTTACCCATACCGGAACCCCCTTTCATGTGAGAGCCGGACGGGGACGTATTACGGTGATGGGAACTAAGTTTGATGTGCGCTCATGGTGGAACAATAAGCAGCACAAAACATCCGTATTCTTGAAACAGGGCCAAGTGAAATTTTCATCTTCCGGCCATAAGAAGCAGGCTGTAATTCTGAAGCCGGGTGAATACAGCTTCATTTCGGACCAACAGCCCACACCGGCGCATCCGCAAAAAAAGAAAGCATTGAAGGCCTTGTCGTGGCTGCAGAAGGGACTGTCTTTTACTGATCAGCCCCTGTCTGTTATTTTTAATAAAATCAGCGGGCGTTTTAACGTAAAGATTCAAACTAAACCGAACAGTCTGAAACAAGAAAAACTGACGATCTATTTATCAAATTTGAAAAGCGCTGAACAAACTATTGCAGATATTTGCCGCGCCAAGAACCTGCAATACTCTAAAAAAGGAAATAAATTTATTATTACGAAGTCTTATTAAAAAGGTGGTTTTGAGCATAAAAAATACCATCATTGATTTTACCGGTATTTTTTAGGGGCATCCATTTTTTAAAGGTGGTGAAGCCTCGCAATATTAATGGTTTTCCAGTTCGTTCGAAATAAGATTATTATACAATACTCCCTGTTAAAATCTGGAGAATCGAATGTCTCTAAGAAAAATCGCATCAATAACTTCGCGATTTATTATAGCAGTCTTTCTAATTATTGGGCTGTCGGGATCGCTTTATGCTCAAAAAAAGGCTGGATCCCCAAAAACCTATACGCTTATATTCAAGGGAGTTTCCTTACAACGCGCCCTGCAGCGACTGGTAAAAACCACAAATATCAACCTGGTTTACGATCCAGCCATCATGCCCGATCGCGATATCTTTAAAACCGCCCGGAAAGAACGACCAAAAGCGATTCTTCGGACCATCTTAAAAGGCAGTGACCTCGATTTTGTACAACTTTCATCAGGGACTTACGTGCTTACTCCTGCCCCGCGTAAACCCCAGCGATATGGAAATCTCGCTGGCCGGGTTATTGACAAGCGCACCGGGCAACCGCTGGCGGGCGCCAATGTGATGCTGGCCGACGCAAGCGGCGGAGCCGCAACGGATCGAACCGGCCACTTCAATATTCCCAAGCTTAAAAAAGGCTATCATCGAATTACCATTTCGTATGTCGGCTATAAACCGGTCCGTGATACCGTGTGGGTGCCTTCGGACGCCACAACTTCGTTAAATTTTTCTTTGGCATCCAAACCGATTCTCGTTGAACCCATCAGGGTTGAAGGAATCCAACAACGCAGGCCGGCTTCGCGATCATTTACCGATGCGTTACACCCTTCGCAAATTACACGTCAACAGGATATGGGTACGGCTGATGCTGTAAAAAGCCTGAATTCCGTTTCAGGTATTAATTTTGATTTACCCCTGGCTGAATTTAATATTCAGGGCGGACAGACGGGAAGTCAGCAGCTCCGTCTGGATGGTGTCCCGATCTATGATCCCGTAAGTATGGGTCAACTGATTGGCGCGTTCAGTCCCTGGGCGATCAAAAAGATAGTAGTTCACAAGGCCGGCTTCAGCGCAGCCGTCGGCAGTCAGCTCTCGGGGGTGGTAAACATGGTTCAGGACGTGGGTGATTCAACCGAGGCCCCTTTTTTATTCCAGGCGAATCCTTTGAATCTGAACGGCCGGGTTACGCAGCAATTTCATGCCAAAGATGGTCCGGATGTAAATCTGATGGTTGCCGCGAGGATGAATACCTGGCGGTGGTTCCAGGATCCGAAGATGAAACAAATGCTGCAAAACTGGGATCAGCTGGATCCGCTTATCACGCTCAATTTATTCAAGAGTGATTCTTCCGATACCTTTTACGAGACCCAGAATCATTCTTATAATATCACTTATTATGATGTGCATTTTGCGGCGAAAATCAGGCATAATAAGTTTAATCGAACCCGTATTTCTGCATATTTCGGTAAAAATTTACTGGAAACAGATCTTGCTTCAACGAATATCGCCATACCATATATGAATTCAGGTTCACTGCCCCCGAATCTCTACTATTCATATGATCATTACAACTGGACCAACTACATGGCTAAGATTGAGCATGACTGGCTTATAAACGCCCGGATAAATGCCACATTCAGCGGCTATATCACCCATCATTCATTTGATCATAATTATGTGCTTACAAATAACAAGCGGAGCCATTTTTATAATTATTCCCTCAGGCAGGCGCAATCAATGCTCGAATCTAATGCGTCACAATCGCTTATGAGAACGGGTGATCAAAACGCTCTAACGCAGTCTTCCGCCCGCTTTACCCTGAAATACCAGGCATCCAGGAATTATACCCTCAGCGGAGGAATACGTGCCACGGATCTAAATTATCGGTTCAACTTATCCGACCTGTATTACAACAACGCCCACTCAAGGGCACGCAGCTTTCTTATTTCGGGCTATGTGCAAAATGATTTCCTGCTTTCACCGAAAACAAGTTTCTCGGTTGGCAGTCGATTGACGTTCGTTCCCAGCCGGGATTTGGTTTTTGCCGAACCGCGGCTGGCTTTTAAATATGATGAACCACAAACACCGGTGGGCTACTTTTCCGCCAAATTAGCCGGCGGAATTTATCGCCAATTTATCAACCAGTTTGATATTTCAAATGTCGGTCCCTCAGCGATTGTACCATCACTGAAATTTTGGGCACCTATTGATTATACAACAACCGTCCCGGAAGCATATCATATTGCTTTTGAAAGCCTTATGGAACCCACCAATAGTTGGAAAATCAGGGTAAATTCCTATTATAAATGGATTCCTACGCGACTGGTTTTGAACTATAAACAGCTTTCCTCATTTCCATTTTATGGTCAATATGCCGGATATTCCTCTCAACATCAGTTCATTGCCCCGGCCTCGGCTTATGCGTATGGAGCAAGCGCGTCGGCTCAAAAATTCATCCACCCGCTGAAGCTTGAACTCAAGGGCAGATATCAATACAGCATCAGCCGGCAGCGTATTCCATACCGTTTTAATGGAAATTATGAACCGCTTTCCACCAGTCAGCCAGAAAAGGCCGACATTTCAGCTCAATGGCGTATTATTTCCAAACTTACCCTGCTGATGCAATGGCAAAGTATCTGGGGTCGAAGCTGGGGTTTCCGTAAAGCTTATTACGACTATCTCTCGCTTCAGGGAAATCGATCGTACGGCAACTATTCATTTAATGATCCTGTTCATGACCGTCTTCCCCGCTATTCGCAGCTGAATGCCGGCCTCAGCTATCAGCTCTCCATTGGTGGCGCGTCCATGCAATTTCGGGTTGATGTATTCAATCTGTTAAACCATAAAAATGTGCTGAACTGGTGGCTCACCCCCTACCACAATAACAATGGCTCCATTTCTTACCACCGGCGAGCTCGCAGAATGACGGGATTTCGCCCTTCATTTAGTATAAAATTTAATTATTAATCTTACCTGCAGTTAATTTTCAAACAATAAATGCTCG
>DASQZL010000423.1:0-2157 GCA_035638715.1 Balneolaceae bacterium | reverse complement strand
GACTTTGGGGGAGCTATTGTGCAAACAGCGAGCACAGGTGGGTTGAGCCTGAATAATGCATCTGATCAGCCGACCCTTTTGGATAATCATGGCAATGTCGTTCAGTCGGTCTCTTATGGCGGAGCAGGTGAACCTGCCGGGAATGAGAAACAGTCTATAACCCGGAATCCCGATATTACCGGAAATTTTGAGGAACATACTACGGCTGATAAGACGGATAATTCGCTATATTCACCGGGTACTAAAATTGACGGCAAGGCTTTTGGTTCTAACCGGTATGCCATTAGTTTACGTGGTCACGAAGGCTGGCGATTTATTGCTTCTCCCACGCAAAATACCACCTTCAGCGATATGTTTTCATCGCTTTGGACACAAGGAATTCCCGGCTCTGATGCTGCGTCAGTGAGCAAAAAGTCTGCAAATATTTATAGCTGGCATGAGCATAATGGCGGTGGATTCGGTGCCATTACAGGAATGAGTGATCAGGTGCAGCCCGGCAAAGGATATATCATCTATGTGTACAAAGATGATAATCTCAGAACGCCCGGCGTACAGGGAGGCTTTCCAAAGATCATTAAGGCTGGCAATACAGAAAACAGCAGTCCCGTGCGCGTTGCCGTAAACTCAAATGATAATAACGGGGATGGCAAAATTGACAACACCGAGGGTTTTAATCTACTGGGAAATCCATTCAGTACAGATATTTCAGTTGATGCCGTCATTAAAGCGCTGCAGAACGTTAGCCCTAATATTAACCATAATTTATATGTATGGGATCCTAATGCCGGTAATGGTAACGGTGCGTACAAAGCACTCGCCGCCAATGGCAGTGGGCATACAGTTGCACCTTTCCAGGCATTTTTTATTCGTTATACTGCAGGAGGCATTTCCGGGAAAGCCCGCTTCAGCCGGCAAAAATTAGCTGCTAACAAAGGCATAAGCTTTGTTGGTCGGGCTGCCGGAGAAGTTCAAACGAAACAAGGATTTAAAATGTACCTGGGGAATGGTCATAAATTTGATACATACTCCGTGGAATTTCGCAAGCATGGCGCTGTTGGAGAAGATAAGATGGATGCTTTCAAATTATTTTCGTTGAATGCCAATGCTATCAGTTTTTTCAGTACGGTTGGGGATAATGTGAAAATTGCAACAAATGTATTGCCACCAGTTTCTGCAATAAATGGAACACTTCATATCCCTTTGGGATATAAAGTACCAAAGTCAGGTCAATATGAGATACGCTGGTCCAATTTAAAAAGTATTCCTGATAACCTTAAGTTGTATTTAATCGATCACAGTGCAGACAATAAGATAAACATGCGCACCGCTCAGGATTATAGATTTAACATTACAAAGTCTCGAACATCCAGCAAAAAGGTGAATCAGAAAATTGTACCATCTATTACCGAATCTACAGCTTCGGTTACAACTCCGGGATCCCGGTTTGAAATCGTGGCGATTCCGGCATCCAATAAAAATAATAAACAGCCGCAGCCTGCAAAGCAGCAAACGAAATTAAGTCCTAACTATCCGAATCCATTCAGCTCTCAGACGTCATTGAATCTGCAATTGAAAAATAAGGTACATGTGAAAATGACAATATTTAATATCGTGGGTCAGAAAGTGGCGAAATTAGTCGATCGGACAATGAATGCGGGTGGTCCATATCAAATAACCTGGAAAGTACCGGCAGATATGCCAAGTGGCATTTATATTTGCAAGGTTACAGCGGGTCGCAAGATATTGACTCGAAAAATGACCCTGGTAAAATAAATATATTACCGATATTAAGCTTAAATCCCATTATACCGTGATTTAATTTTGAGAGGCGATTCGAAACAATTATCTTTAACTAATGTGTATTTCGGGTCTCAAAAGGGAAGTATTCCATTTCGAACTTTTTGAAAGAGGAAACCTTCAGCTATGTTGGGGGTATATATTTATATTTTGAGATTTGTGAACACAAATAATTGTTATAAATTCCCAGAACGTGTTAATTTTCATTATATCATAAAATTTAAATAGGAGTTATCTAATACTCATGCAGTATAAAAATATTCAAGGTATTGAAGTACCTGAAATAGGTTTGGGGACGTACAAACTTCACGAGCGCGAATGCACAAGGGTGGTGCGGGAGGCCCTGGATATTGGCTATCG
>DASQZL010000422.1:0-2728 GCA_035638715.1 Balneolaceae bacterium | reverse complement strand
TTTTGCCCCATCCTCTACCGTTGCTATAACCCTGTGACCCATTTTCTGAATTAGTTGCTTCTCAACAATAGATAATAAGCCATTATCCTCAACAATAAGTACACTCTTACTGGAAAAAACCATATCATTTTATTTGTATTTGCATAGGCACTTGCCTTCTCTCTCAATGCTCTATAGTTTCAATAAGTATTATATTAAAAATTTCTAATATTTTCTAATTTTTTTCTGTTTTTTCTGAAAAAGGCAAAAATCATACTATCGCTATCTTGATAAACTACAAAAGCTTTGCGATAATTTTAATTCCGCTGAAGCCCCGGATACTGAGTGATGGGGGTAATTTTTGAAAATAAGCTGACCACACAGCCTGAATTGTGTAAGCTTATTCAAGGACCTTGCATTTCTCTTTTCAATCAAAAATAGATACCTCAAAAAACACCATCTTTTAAGCGCAGTCAATCTTATCTAAAAGAAATACTGCCTGAAATTGATTAACAAACGCAAATTTAATTACCGGTTAGTGTGAATGTTATAGATCAGAAATTATGCGAAATAAGGGCATCACATACGACAGGTTTTCACGGTTAAATAGTGCTTTGTAGTTTATTTTAGGATGGCTCAAATACAAAAGCCCTGCATCCCGAACAATTTCGGAATACAGGGCTTTGCGTGGGACCGGGCGGAATCGAACCGCCGACACCGCGATTTTCAGTCGCGTGCTCTACCGACTGAGCTACAGTCCCTTATTAGGAAGCGCTAATATAAGAGCTTTTTAGCTTTTATAAAAAGTGATAGGTTAAATTTCCGCTTTCATTCTTCAAAATGAATGTCGCGCAGTTTTAACTGCAAATTACATCGTCCATTCCAGTAATTTTCTTCAAGGCTGTATACAATTTCCATGCTCCCGTCAGATGCATTGCGGATTACGGGCAGATATTCGTGCATATTAAATCCTATGGTGTCAAACACGCCGGATCCGTTCTGTGCAACACGCATTTTCAAATGCCCCTTCCCTACAATCGTTGGCACGCCCACAACCCGCACGCCCCGGCTGACAAAAAGAGGCCGCAAATTTCCCGGACCAAAAGGCTCAAACTGCCGCAAAAGTTTCCAAAAACGCAAATCAATTTTGCTTAGATCCAGTTCGCAGTCAATGGACAGTTCCGACTGTAAATCCTCTTTAGTAAGTTTTTGTGCAGCAACCTTATTAAGCCGTTTACGGAATGCGTCCAGATTTTCAGGTTTAATCGTCAGACCGGCGGCAAACTCATGTCCACCGAATTGTTCCAGTAAATCCTCACACTCTTTAATGGCCTCATAAATATTAAATCCCTCAATACTCCGCGCTGATCCTTTTAACATTCCATCGACAGAGCTCAGCAGGATAGTGGGTCGGCAGTAAGTATCAACCAGACGGGAAGCAACGATACCTATCACGCCGAGATGCCAATCTTCATCGTGCAAGACCATCGCGGAGGTCTTTTCAAGATTATACTCATCATCCACCTTCATAAGCGCTTCCTCTTCGGTCTGGCGATCACAATCGCGGCGCTTTATATTGATGGATTCCAGTTCGTGAGCCCGCGCCTTAGCTTCCGCTTTACTCTCTGCAATAAGCAGTTTAACGGCTTTGCTGGCATCTCCCATTCGCCCGGCAGCATTTATTCGCGGACCAATCGAAAATACTATACCCGACGTATCGATCGTTCCCGGTTGCATGCCGATAAGATCCATCAGCGCCTGCACACCCGTGCGAGGATTTTTATTTAATCTTTTAAGGCCCTCGCGCATCAGGATACGATTTTCGTCAATAACGGGTACAATGTCAGATGCGGTTGAAATAGCCAGTAAATCCAGCAACTTGAGCGGCAATTTGGGAGACAGTCCCAATTTATCAGTCGTACCCTGAACCAGCTTAAACGTAACTCCGGCCCCTGAAAGTCCTTCAAATGGATAGGAACAGTTCTTTCGTTTCGGATCAAGAACAGCAGGGGCCTGCGGGAGGCGGTCGCCGGGATTATGATGATCGCAAATAATCAAATCGATTCCTTTGTCCCGGGCTATCGCGGCTTCTTCAACAGCCGTGATACCACAGTCAACGGTGACGATCAAATCGACACTTACCTCGGCCGCATGCTGAATGCCTTTTGTATTCAACCCATATCCATCATTGAAACGATGAGGAATATAGTAATCCACATCAAGGCCAAAATCTTTGAGAAAAAGATATATCAGTGCCGTGGCTGTTGTGCCGTCCACGTCATAGTCGCCGTAAACAAGAATCTTCTCGCGCTGCCGGACGGCCCTTGCAAGTCGATCAGCAGCTTCATTCATGTCCATCATTAAAAAGGGATCATGCAAGTGCTTCAGCTCGGGCCTGAAAAATGATTTAGCTTTTTTGTAAGAATTTATGCCGCGTAAAGCAAGCAGGCGGGCAATTTTTTTAGAAATTCCCAGCTCTTCCTGAAGGGTAGTAATAGTTTCTTCGGTTTCCGGCTCGGCGAATATCCATCGGGACGGCATGATGATTTAATTTTTATTTTATTTTTTGAAGAGGCAGAGGGCTTGTCAAGCGCTTCAACCACAAATTTTTTTCACATCCATAAGATACGATTTCAAAATGAAAAATCAGTCTGTTTTTTAGACAATTTGAATAATTATTTTTGATATAAAAAAGATACTTGTGCTATCAAATCTCATGATTATTACTTATGTTTATTAATAATATTAA
>DASQZL010000421.1:0-4114 GCA_035638715.1 Balneolaceae bacterium | reverse complement strand
TCGGAAAAATATGCTCCGTCCACTTGGTAATAAACCGTTTGCGTATCCCTTCATCTATCTTAGCGGCTATATGGAGCACGGTAAATTGGTGGCAAATTTTGGCCTGGACCATAATCTCTACTACGATCGCGATCCGGATGGGCTGGATGCGGTGACTCGTTTGTATACTCGAAGTGAAAATGCCTATTTGGGGTTCAATGGCAAATGGGTGAAAGTGTATTTCGGACGTTTCAAAAATCAGTGGGGGCCCTATGGAGGTACGTCGACGATACTCAGCTCCAATCCCGATAGCTACGATCAGTTAAATCTCCGGTTTGGGAACAATAAATTTTCAATGCGCGCGGTTTTAGGGGCGCTCGATAATATGTCGGCAGATAGTACTTACACCGGCAACGATAAAAGTCTCGGTTCAAGACGCCGATTTATTGTGGCCCATCGATTTGACTGGCGCCCCAATCATCACGTTGGTATCACCGTGTTTGAATCCATCCTTTATTCCGGAGTGAATTCGGGAATTTCACTCAAATATTTCAACCCGCTTCACGTGTATGCTTTTTTGGACAACGCTCCTAAAAATGATGACATGAATTTAATGATTGGGAGCATGACCTGGCTGCATTGGAACGGGCTTACCTTGAGTGCCCAACTGGCGCTGGACGATATACAAGTGCAAAAATCAGTGGAAAAAAATAGCTTTGCTTTTTCTACTTCGCTGTACCAGGCAAACCTTTTTCACAATGTTGATCTGGGTTTACATTTTGAGGCTGTTTCAGCCCAGGCTTATGTTTCTCATTTCCCACAGGGTCGCTATGTCTATCTGAAAAGAGGTCTGGCCACCCAGTTTAACGATTATGTGCTTGGTGCACTTTATACTCATATTTATACTGGTTCTTTTGCATTTACACCGCGGCTGCAACTTTTGTTGCAGGGTGAACAGCATATAAATCAGCTGCAGGTCTTCCGGTATCCCAACGGGCGACCCATTCCATACATATTGACCGGAAATCAATCGCGGACGGTACGGCCGAGTTTTACGTTTCGCTACCAGCCGTTTGTAGCTTTTTGGATTAAGGGAAATGCCGGCGTGAATTTTGTCCGTGATTATCATAATCAGCCAGGAGTTGATAAAACACGGTTTTCGGGGATGTTAAAATTTGGGATTAATTTTTCGCTTTTTTCAAAGTGATTAGGGTCAGGCTGGGAAATCATTGGCAGGCAGTTTCACCCTGAATGCTCTGCTCGGAGAGGTCGGTAGCACCCTTTTGGGAAAATTATTAACTACTTTTGTTGAGATAAAAAGCTGATTGTAAGGATACATTTATTCCGTCGTCAGTAGCGTCATTATTTCTGACCTTTACGAAAAAATTTGGAAAAACTCTTTCACGGGGTAACGTTTTGAGACAGGGTACAAAAAAATAACATCATTTTAGCAGGGGTACATCATTTGGCATTGATTTCTATTATTATTCCAACGTACAATATGGCGCACTTTTTGCAGGAGGCGCTTCACAGTATTATCGCTAATTCCTTCCGGGATATTGAAATTATTATTGTCGACGATGGTTCGACCGATGATACAACAGAAGTGATTGCCACTTTTAAGAAACAGACATCCGTTGATCTTTCCTATCTTTATACTGATCATCAGGGTAAGGCCTGTTGCCTGAATGAGGTTTTCAGGAGAAGGGCTGTGCATGGGAATTATATCATGTTCATGGATGCGGATGACCTATTGCCTGAAGACAGTCTTGAGCATCGATACCATAGGATACGAGCTTTCGGGGCCGAGATGGCCATTGGATCATATACGATTACGGACATTAGTGGGAGGGTGTTGGAGAGCCGGGTACTCGATCAGGCTTCATATCGCGATAATCTGATCAGACAGTTCTTTTTCTCGCATAAGATCCCTTTTAATCTTAATGCGGCAATTATTGCTAAAAAATTATTCTATCGGGTGGGTCCGTTTGACGAAAAATTATGGCGCGGACAGGAGGTGGATTATGCCATTCGTTTATTGCAGCATACGAAGAAACTTGAAATTACTCCCCCAGTGGTTTACTATTATCGCAAGTATCCACGAAGTTTAGGGTGTCTTACGAAGCTGAGGTTCCAAACAGCAAGGGGACGCATGCAAACGATACATAAACATTTAAAGGGTCTTGATAGAGTAAGAGCAATAATATTTCATTCATTTCTCGATTGCTTAAAATTTGTTGTTGAGATTTGTTGGAGCTGTTGGCACAGCTAAAATTTGGTGAATCAAGCTTGGTTTCAGTGCTGTGCGGAACAAGGTAGTGACGCCTCGCATACATCGTCAGTAGCACAGGATGCTGTTGGAGTCCACCTTTAAGGTGGCCTCCAACTTTTTTAAATGTAGCGATGTAGCGCGAGATGGTTTTTAGCAATGACACATTTTGGATTTGGTGCGCGGGCCTTTGCCCGGTATTTACATCGGTGCTGAACGGTTAAGATGAGGTTACAACAGGGAGCTTTTCTATATCGATAGCCTTTTCTGAGGCGTCATTTGCGTAAACAATGAATTCATCTAAAAAGGAATCAGGAGAGTACATCCAAATAAAAATCCTCACGTTTCCGCATTTTTTTCTGTGCAGCTTCGGAAACATCGTTGTAGCCGGTGAGATGCAGCAAACCATGGATGATGACACGCCTGAATTCAGTTTCGACGGGTTGCTTGTATGAGGACGCCTGCTCACGGATGCGGGGAGCGCAGCAGTAAAGTGTTGTTTCGATATGCTTTCGTGAATTTTCATCGTCATACCGAAAAGTAAGAATGTCCGTCACGTAGTCATGTTGCAGGTGTGTGCGATTTAACTCCAGAATAGTTTCTTCATCAACGAAGACAACTTCAACCATGTAAAAGCTGACATCTTCCTGAGATGATATTTCGGAGATAATTTGCCGCACAATCGAAGCATCAACCGGAACAGGAGTATTTGTTTCATTGTAGAAATAAAGTCCGTCGTAGTGCTGGTCCGAAGAAGAATTGGCAGACTTACTCAAAACTGAAATTATCCGGATCTATCGATTCTGTTAGCGATAATGCAACGGCACACATCATCAAATCCTCGGGCAGCTGAGTAAAATCGCTGTTTAAGATCTTTTCACTAACATTGGCATATAAGCTGCACCCTGCTGCCGGTTCCACAATCAGTCCTGATGTGCGGTCGCCGTGACGGCCAAAAAAGGTAACCTGCTGCAACATATCGCTCGCAATAAAAGCGGTGCAGTTATGCAATTGCAAAAAAGTATTTTGGGCATAGACCGAGACCATGTTCAGATTCTCGCCGTTGGCTTGCAGCCCGAGGTGTATTTCGAGAGCCAGTTTTCGTCCTTCCTCTTCATTGACCACTTTAAATCGATACACATCATCCCCGAGCGCTTTTGGTTCGGCACCTAATACTTTGGCAATTGCATCGATGTTTTCTTTGGTAAATTGATGAATCATATAAAAATATTAATAGTCATGGAACACTTAGTGCCACTCTCATATTATTCGCAATATTCCTGCCAATAACAAGCATATACTTCTCAAATATAATAGTCCTGCGTTTAATAATAAATAGCTGTTTGCGGATCAGGTATACCAGTGTTCATGATTGGTACTATCCCGAGGCCGGCCGAAACGCGTACACCTAAGTTTTAACGCATCTGAAGCCTCAGGGCGCATGGCCCAATCGCTTCGTTGGACAGACCGAAGTTTGAATGAGAACATGCTGGCCTTAAAAAAATTGATAGCTATGGTATTCATATCGGGGTAGCACGGTTTTGTAGTACGATTCCCCCTCAAAGCTTACGCCATGGCGTCACTAAATAGAAAAATCCTGAGGGATTTGAATCCCTCAGGATTTAATTATAACGAGCTTTATAAATCATCCGGAATTGGATCGATTAATGCATACGATTCTGCAGGGCTTTTTTACTTTGTTTTTTATTGCTGGGAAATTGTATCCGTTTCCCGGTAATATTGTTGACCCGGTTTGCTACGGCCTTTGCTTTATTATCCTGGCCGGCCATATAGTAGATACGCTGAATAATCATCAGATTATCAAGAGCACCATAAAGTTTGTCACCTAAATTTTGACTTTGGGAA
>DASQZL010000420.1:0-2535 GCA_035638715.1 Balneolaceae bacterium | reverse complement strand
AAGGATTCAACAATTGTGGGTCGGAACGCCATTACCTATAAAGTCACGAACCAAGCCCGTGATATGCAAATCGATCTGCAAAAGCCTCTTCATGTAGACAGTGTAAATCAAGATGGACAATCACTGAATTATCACCGGGATGGCAGTGCGTACTTTATTACAATGAAGGCAAAACAACCGGTGGGAGCTGAGAAAAAAATCATTATATATTACTCTGGTCATCCGCATGTTGCAAAAAGACCGCCGTGGCAGGGAGGCTTTACCTGGGATAAAGACAAAAAAGGAAGGCCCTGGATTGAAACGACCAGTCAGGGGGTAGGGGCAAGCGTCTGGTGGCCCAACAAAGATCAATGGAAGGACGAACCTGACAGCATGAGTATTCATGCCACTGTTCCTGATCCTCTGATAGACGTTTCCAACGGACGACTACGTAAAAAAACACATCATTCAAACGGCACTACCACTTATTATTGGCATGTAAGCAATCCCATAAATAATTATGATGCATCATTAGTCATTGGCAATTTTAAACATTTCCACGGATTGTATCACGGAGCAAAGGGTAAACTTGTTCTGGACTATTGGGTGCTGGATTATAACCTGAAGAAAGCGAAGAGTTACTTTCCACCCCAGGTTCACAAGATGCTTAAATGTTTTGAATACTGGTTCGGCCCGTATGCCTTTTATAAGGACAGTTATAAACTTGTTGATGTTCCCAGTACAGGCATGGAAGATCAATCGAACATTACCTATGGTAACAAATATGCTTATGGCTACCGGGGGCGGGATGAATCAGGAACCGGCTACGGGAAAAAGTTTGATTTTATTATTGTTCACGAAAGCTCGCACCAATGGTGGGGCAATAATGTGACTGCAAGTGACATTGCTGATATGTGGATTCATGAATCGTTCGCCAATTTAGCTGAGGCGCTTTATGTGGAATGCCAGTTTGGCAAAAAGGAGGGGGAAGCCTACACACGAGGCGAACGAAAAAATATTAAAAACAAGCGTCCGATTATTGGCCACTATGGCGTGCATGATGAAGGATCGGAGGATATGTATTATAAGGGAAGCAATATGCTTCTTACTATTCGTGAGATCATCAACAATGATTCTACGTTCCGGCATATATTGCGGGGGATACAAAAGAAATTTTATCACCAGACGGTTACCACTCAGCAGATTAAAGACTATTTTATTGCCCAATCTGGTAAAAACTTAGATGATGTTTTTGATGAATACCTGCATGAGACATCCATCCCGATATTCAAATATTATATTCGTAATAATCGGCTTCATTATCAATGGAAGGCGGCCATCGATTATTTTAATATGCCACTGAAGGTGCATATAAATAGTAATCAAAAATGGACGTTTATCAAGCCAACCACTGATCGCTGGCAAACGGTTAGACTACATCTTAATTCCCCGGGCGATTTTAAGGTCAACAAAAATTTCTACATAAAAAAAGACTCGCTTACGTCGGTTCCGCCGGTCAGGGAATAATCGAGCTGCAGGATGAAGAGATGCAACGGCACGAATTTTCTGCTTCCGGATCAAAAATAATAATCTACTAAATCGAAATAATATGGGTAATTACAGCAGGCCATCCAGATGGATTGGTATGTCTTGTATCACTTTGATGATGATTGGAACGGGGTACATCCTTTTTCCTTCAAAAAGCAAGTCGGCTGATCATTTGCAAAATTCGATGATTCAGGATAGTACCAGAATCATCAGGCATTCGGTTGCCCATGACCAGTCAAAAACCCTGGCTAAGGTAAATCATGCCATACCGGCTAATAAAAAGAATTCCAAAGAAAAGCCAAGAATTACTGTTCCCAAAGGAGCGGCAAAAATTGAGCAGAAATCTCAGGGTTCAAAACCTGCGGCCCAGCTTGTAACAAGTTTTGATGGACTCGGAAAAGGGTTCAGAGGCCCCCAGGGATGGATTAAATTACATAATCCATCAGACAACAGTCTGGCGGTGGGACCCAATCATATCGTTCAGATTGTTAATACCCGAATGGCAATCTATACTAAAAAAGGGAAAAAATATAATAAGACGGGTAAAGTACTTTATGGACCGGTCCGAACGAATAATGTTTTCCGTGGATTTGGCGGGCCGTGTGAGGCGCGAGATAACGGTGATGCTGTGGTACGCTATGATCAGCTTGCCAACCGGTGGCTTATTGTGATGCCTATTTTCAGGCCAATGGCAAGAAAAATAAATCGTCCTCTGCTGAATTCTGGCGATCCTGCCCGGCGAAGCGTCATTGGAGAGCCCAATCAGCCCGGAAAGGCCGCACCTTTATTCATTCCGCCGCCTGATACTTCGGAGCAGTTTCACCGCGGCCGACACTGGGAGAAAAATAATAATAAAGGCTCGTATGCGATGTGCTATGCTGTAAGTAAAACTTCAAATCCCATGGGGTCGTATTATCGCTATGAGTTTCTACGGCAGCATTTCCCCGATTATCCACGTCCTGCTATTTGGCCCGACGGCTATTATGTAACCACCAGTGCGGGCGATAA
>DASQZL010000419.1:0-5818 GCA_035638715.1 Balneolaceae bacterium | reverse complement strand
GTCGCTGATGCCTACGAATCTATATGGACCGAATGACAATTTTGATTTGAAAACTTCGCATGTTCTGCCCGCCATGATTCGTAAATTTCATGAAGCCAAAGAAAAAGGACACGCTGCGGTTCAGCTATGGGGTACGGGTTCGCCCAGACGTGAATTTCTCCATGTGAATGATGTGGCTGATGTCGTTTTTTTCGCCCTCAACCACGAGATGAAATATGATTTATATAATGTTGGGACCGGCAAAGATATTACAATTAAAAATCTGGCCCTGCTGATTCAGAATATTGTGGGGCATAAAGGAGAAATTAAGTGGGATACATCCAAACCGGATGGTACGCCCCGGAAACTGATGGATGTCAGCCGGATGCAGGAGGCCGGCTGGAGGTATCACATCGAATTGGAGGAAGGTATCCGTGCTACCTACCAATGGTTTCAGGAACATCAGGATCAGATCAAGGAAGTAAAAGTTGAAGAATGATAAGTAGTACCGGTTTGCAATAGACAGCAATTTTGTTCAATGTCATAATTTTATTGATTGTTAAGTCATGAGTTTATAAGTTTGACTTCAAATTATTTTGGGTACAAATAAAAATTTAATTTTACCGGGTTAATAGTAGTACGAAAATATAGAAATTTGAAACTAAAAAGGTTTTTTCGGGGCAGAAAAAGCTTAATAAATATAAGCTCAGAACGGGAGCAGAATCACCAAATATATCCTATTGAAATCGAGGCCATTGAATGTA
Source organism: Balneolaceae bacterium (assembly GCA_035638715.1). Lineage (GTDB taxonomy): Bacteria > Bacteroidota > Rhodothermia > Balneolales > Balneolaceae > SMO-BIN1. Next base: position 5,075 of record DASQZL010000419.1, on the reverse strand, counting down.
TTTAAATGGTTCATTCAAATATTACTTCGATCGTTGATATACATGGATTCTCTCAATATAGATTCTTGCAGACCCCAGTCTTGATTTTTTAGCATGCCCCTCATTTAGAAATTTCGTCTCACGATAATGATATAAAAGACGAAATTAAGCCTTTTTAAATCGACTAAATGTGAAAGGAAGTTTAACTAATTAAGTTACAGGTGTATGGATAACCCAAATAACGGGGCGTCGAAAAATTCCAATAACGGGTTCCCGGGGCATATCAACGGCAAAAACGGGTATTTTATAAATCATCTTCCGCAGGAATCCCGTCAACAGGATGAGGAGAATTTCACCATAGAATGGCTCCTCAATCTTATATGGTATTATAAATGGGGATTACTGGTGATTATCGCGTTATGTACGCTTGCGGCGGCTTTTTTAGCCAGACGAATACAGCCTGTTTATCAGGGAAGCGGTACATTGATTATCCAGAATTCCAAAAACCAGTATTCTTATGCGGGCAGTGACATATCAAACCTGTTAACAAATTCCTATGGTCTGGGCGTGGGAAGTTCATTTGCCAATCAGCTTGCTATCATCCGCTCGCGTAAAATTGCTGAAGAAACGGCCAAAAAACTGTTAAAAAACCCCACAATGTCGAACGGGAAGAAATATCCCATTTTATATAAAAAATATCCGGATGATACCACTACCGTCCGTAAAAGCGCACTGATTGGTCGCATTCGCTCTAAACTGGACGTTAGCCGGGCAAATAAAAAGGCCGATCTGGCCAGGGTTACGTTTAAAAGTTATTCGCCGGTGGAGGCAGCTGCCATGGTAAATCTTATCATTGATACTTATACCGACGTTTCAACCCAAAAAAATCGACAGGCAGCCCATTCAGCGGGACAGTTCCTGAGGAAGCAGCGTAAAAAGATATCGCACGAGCTAAGAAAGGCGGAAGAGAAACTTAAAAATTTTCAACAGAAAACGGGTTTGGTAGCAGCCGAGACCCAGACTACCAGCAGCTTCCAGGAACTTTCGCAGCTGCAGCAGCAGAAAGAGCAACAAAGTATCAAGCTTTCCTCAATCAATATGGCGATACAAAATTATCAGAAGCAGCTTAAAAAAATCAGGCCGGCATTTTCCAAAAATTTTGCTGAAAATGTTGCACCAATGCTTTCAGAATTGAAGAATAAGCTCTCTCAGCTGGAGGCCAAACGTTTCTTGTTGCTAAGTAAAAATCCGAGCCTCAAAAATAATCCCTCACAATCTCCCCAGCTTGTTACCTATAATAGACAAATCAAGGCTCTGAAGTCGAACATCCGACGGCGGGCAAACAGAATTCTAACCTCAGGCGACAGTAGTTATAGCGGTTTTGCTTCGGAACAGGAGGGGACGTCAAAGCTTATACAACTGCGTCAAAATTTAGTGCAAGCGCGGGTACAAAAGGCACAGGCCCGGGCACAAATTTCGGTTATTGATAGTTTATTGACGGGTGAGAAGAAGAAGTTACACCAAGTACCGCAGAAAACCCTGACACTTGAACGACTGAAGAGAAATGTGAATATCAAACAAAGTTTGTATAAAACCATTTCTCAGCAATATGCGCAAACATCGTTATGGGCCCAAACGCAATTTGGCCTGGGTACTCCGCTTAATTATGCAACAAAACCACATGTGCCGATAAAGCCGAATTTCTATTCATATATACTGCGAGGGCTCATTCTTGGATTATTTTTGGGATTTGGATACGTCTATCTGAGAGAATCAACCAATAAAAAAATCGATACGCCCGGGAAGCTGATGGATTTGGCATACCCGTTGCTGTCGGTTATTCCGGATTTTGCAAAAAGCGAATTATACGGGGAACATCGCAAAAACGGGACAGTGCAGGGAGATATTCACCCTGACTGGATTACTTTATATGACAACAATTCTGCAGCTGCGGAGGCCTTCAGAAAATTACAGAACAATATATTGTACTCGCGTCCTGATAAACCGTTGCAATCGGTTATGATAACAAGCGGCAAGCAGGGAGAAGGCAAAACCAGCGTTGCAACAAATCTGGCAACAACGCTTACGGAAGGAGAGAAGAAGGTGTTGCTCATTGAAAGTGACCTACGCAGACCAAAATTACATACTATTGCCAGGGTGCGTAAATCACCCGGTCTGCTGGATGCGGTCTTTAATGAAAATTCGATTGACGAGTGTGTGCTTCCAACGAAAAAAAGTAATTTATTCATCTTACCGGTTGGTAAAAAACTTCCGACTCCATCTACAGTACTGAGAAGTGAAAAGTTCAAAGACGTAATTTCGTTGCTGAAAAGTCAATACGACTATATTTTATTTGACACTCCGCCTTTGGGGACTGTCGGGGATGCCGCTCCTATTGCCAGACTTGCAGATGGTGTCATTGTTGTGAGTAAATTTAAAAAGACGGATATCGGGGGCGTAAAAGGCTTGCTGGATGAACTTGAACATTTACATGCTCCAATCCTTGGAACGGTATTAACAGCCTTTGATTCGAAAAAAAGCCTGGATAGGTATTATCATCAAACTAATTACCATTATAGTTATGATTCGTATGAAAGTTATATCAAGGAATCATAATTAAGGTAAATTCGGGACAATTGTTTAGCAAAATAGTGCAGAGGTACTTAAGAGGTGGTTTTTTTATGTAGGTTGACCCACCCCGGCCCCTCCCTAATGATTCAGGGAGAGGAGATCCGCCGCAGGACGGATGGGTAAGTACAAAAAATGGGTCTTAAATATGCAGAGGTCATTAAATTCTTTGAAACAGAAATTTTATCTCGTGTTAGTTATTTGAACCTGGGGTACTGATAAAAACAGTGAAATAGCATTTTTTAGTTGTACATCAAAAGCACAAATAACTGTCGTTAAACTCACATGCATGTTTAACCCGGACATTCTATAAATTTTTCTCGCAAGTATAACATTCAATCCATATTTCGTTCATGAATTCAAATAAATTTTTTAGCTCTTTATTTCTAATTGCCTTTTATTGTTTCGTGTCGCTCAATTCTTCCGTTTATGCACAGCAAACAAGCTCGGGGCAAAATGTATTATCGAGAGAGCCTTCCGGGTTGATAAATGTTGCCGAAGTGGGAACCGTTGTTGATACGGTTAATGTTTGGGGAAGCGTTAATCGTACAGGTCGTTATGTTATTCCAAAAGGGTTAAATATACCGCAGTTGCTTTCTTATGCAGGTGGCGTAGGCAGTCGAAGAAATGGGAACCACCAGTTGGAATGGATCAAAGATCACATACTTATCCGGGTAAATCGGTATGTGCCGGGCAAGGGCAAAGTCCAAATTAAGTCATTTAAATCGGATTTTAAGCAGGCGCTGCCGCCGGGCTTGTTCAAGTACAAACTGCATAATGAAGATATTGTGACCGTTCAGGTAAGGCGCAAGCCCAATTTCTGGGATTATCTGGAACGCATTTCTCCCATCATTGGGATCATAACTTCCGGCATTGTGCTATTTGATCATTTTAAATAGGCATTTTATGATAAATACCAACATCTTTGATATTTTCATTATTGAGGACATTGATATTGCCATTCATTAAGTTGAATTTCCCGGAACGAAGTAAACAATAGTGCCAAGATACAATGCCTTATCGTTTACCGTCATTTTTATCCCGCCCGGGGGAACCGCTGGACGGCGGAATCTAACGAAGGTCATATTTTCGAAATAAGTATTCCGTTATTTCCGGGTTTACAAGCTTAAGGAGATCCTGCGTCGGGGCGCAGGATGACTATGTTGCTTTATTTATTGGTCGTTCCGCACTCTGTCTGCCCAATGAAACCCTATCTGCGTTAGAATTTCGGTGAGCAAGCTCTCCTGCGTTAAAACTTCGGTGAGCAGGTGTTGTGTGGTTGAGATGCGGAATATCGCTGGGATTATTTCTCAGAAGTTGGCCTATCACTGTTTTTTGGTTTATTAACGCAATGAGGTCCTGCATCGTAGTGTGTGATGACGATCGACTTAATTTTTATTCGTCCTACCGCAGTCCATGCTAGACCTCACGAAGGTCATATTTTCGAAATATGTAATTCGCTTTTTCCGGGTTTACAAGCTTAAGGAGATCCTGCGTCGGGGCGCAGGATGACGATGTTGCTTTATTTATTGGTCGTTCCGCACCCTGTCTGCAACGAGTGTAGAGTGGTACAATGCTATATTAACGTAAGCCCATCGCGTAAAGGCTATATCTCGAATCAGCTTCAGGGGCAGGGTAATGTCATATCTAAATCATTAGATAAGTCGGAGATGGATCAATATACATTTCACGACCTCAGAAGAATGTAAATACTCCCATCCTATACTATGTTTACTTTTGAAGTTTATACGGAGGCGTTTCAAAGACTGGCCATTATAAAACCCATGGTTACCGCCGTCCCTCCAAAATAAATTTGTCTGTAGTTTTTAAAGCTGAACGCCAATGATAGAATTTTCATTAAAAATATTTCATCTGTTTTTTAATCTGGATATGATTTTTATTTAACCTCGAAATTTAAATAAATCATTATTCTTAAGCGGTTTCACAAAATTGTGAAACAATACAATGAATCATTCGTAAAATAAATGATTTAATTATTTTGAGCTCTGATAATCAGCTGCCATTTGGTTGCAGTTTTGAGTTAAAAGGCTTGTAGAGTGATAATTCACTTTAATTTTTCAGATCTAATATTTGCCTTGTTTTTCTCCTTAATTTCTTACTTATTTCGACGATTAAAATTACTTGTGATTAGTAATTTTTTACTTGTCTTCCTTTTTGGAAGTGCTATATAAACAAAAGATAAGTGCGGGGAGGTGAACAGTTACAATAGATTCGTTTTAATTATATGACTTTTTTATGACAATACAGGAAGTTGTCAAATATGGAGTAGTATTAATGATAGTTACGTTGGCAGGTCCCGCGGCGGCGATGGGGCAGTCCGATACGACCCAAACCATTCCGGCGGTCAGGATTCATGGTCAGCTGAATCTCAGCGGCAGCCTGCAGGATTCGCTGTGGGCCCGGGCCCGCCGCGTGCGGCTACGCTACGAGGTGATGCCGAATGACAA
>DASQZL010000418.1:0-3448 GCA_035638715.1 Balneolaceae bacterium | reverse complement strand
TTGATAAATACTCTTTGGATATGATGAAGGAGCCTTTATTGGTATTAATTATTCAGGAATGAATTATTTAAAATTTGAAACTTCGTATTTTTTATATAAATATAGCCCACTCACAAGCCAAAGTAATGTTGCCAAGACTATATAAGTCTTAGCCATAAATTCATGATATTTAAATAATTACTCAAAAGCAAAAAACAGAATATTTTTCAAGATTTGCAATGCCCATAGAGTATAACATTAAGTGGCATTCTATGAGCCCTATGCTATTTCCTCCTTATAGTGATGTATACAGATATTTCAAATAGGGAGAAGAAATTTAAAAAATTCTAATATTTTCATGTTTTATTTTTAAATATATTTTATAAAATTAATTATTAAAGAGATGAAATTTATTCAGAAGTCATCTTGTGAGGTAGTGTGGGTAGAATGACAAACCTTTCACTTATTGAGGATCAGCGTTATTAAAAGTATAGTTATTATAGATGTTATAGATAATGATTTTGGCTATGATATTCATACGGTGAAACTTAAGTATATATAGTTTTACACTATCGCAATTTAAATAAATTATTCCGGGGATTTTACTATGAATAGAGGCAAGATAAAAGTAATGCATAAAGGGGAAGCTAAGCAGGCGTTTGAACATGGCAATCCAAATGGCGACACATCACCCGTATACGGAACAGTTTTGGGTTGGTTAGATAAAGGGATAGAAGATTACAATGACAAATCGGCTTTGTATTTTCAGGGAAAAGAATTGGATTACAAGGATCTTGGCAAATTATCAAATCGTGTCGCGAATTATCTCATTAATCAAGGGATAAAAAAAGGTGATCGTGTTGGAATGAGTCTCGACCGGTCTATTGAAATGGTTCTTAGTATGATCGGAATTCTTAAATCGGGAGCTGTTTTCGTGCCGTTAGATCCCAATTACCCTGCCAATCGAATTCAGATGATGCAAGAAGATGTAAAGTTAAATTTAATTATTGCTCATCAAAATATTGCGAATCGTTTGGAGCTTGACACCAGACATATAGCTATATGGAAAGAGCTTGAAGGCGAGCTCAGTACTTTTTCGGCAAAAGATCCTCAAATTAGCATTAAACAAGATGACGTTGCTTATATAGTTTTTACATCTGGATCTACTGGCCGCCCCAAGGCTATCGAAATGCCGCATCGATCTTTATCAAATGTTATAGAAGCACAGCTTGAACAGAATTATTTTGACAGGGAAGCTAAGCTGCTGCAATATTCGAGTATAAGTGTTGACGTTTCTTTCCAGGGCATGTTTAGTACTTTTGCATCTGGCGGCACGGTATATCTTCTTAAAGATAGTGAGCACCGGGATTCCAGGATTATTTTAAAAAAAATAAGAGAGTATGATATTCAGCGAATATTCGTTCCTTATGTTGCTTTCAGAAGCTTGGTTGAAGCAGCCATAGCTACCAATTCTATCCCGTCTACCTTAACTGAAGTTATAACAGCTGGCGAACAATTACGTGTAGATGCAGCTGTACGAGAATTTTTTAGTAAAATACCGGGAGCTATTCTTGATAATCAATATGGAGCATCTGAGACTCATGTCGTTTCATCTAATATATTAACAGGCAATCCTGAGCGTTGGCCTGACCTTCCTTCAGTTGGGAAACCCATGAAAAATTCAAGCATCTACATTCTGAATGAAAATATGCAGCCAGCAGGAGAGGGAGAGGCGGGCGAATTGTATCTTGCCGGGCGTAATTTGGCTAATGGTTATATAGGTCGGGATGATTTAACGGAGGAATCATTTATCAAAAATCCTTTTAATATTGATAACCGGCCGGTATTGTATAAAAGTGGTGACTTGGGATCCTATAATAAAGATGGATCTATAGAGCTATTAGGTAGGGCTGATCACCAAATAAAAATCAGAGGATTTCGGGTCGAACCTGGAGAAATCAATAACATAGGGGCCGAATTTACAGGAGTTTCACAATGTATAACTCATAGTATTGAGAACCAGATTGGCGAAGTTCAACTGGTATTATACTATGTTTGCAAAAAGGGCGCGGAGGTGACAAAAAAAGAATTTAAGAAATATTTTGAGCGGTCACTGCCCGATTATATGGTACCCTTTTTTTTAGTAGAAATTGATGAAATTCCGTACACGCCCAGTGGCAAAGTGGATTTTAAATCCTTACCAGATCCTCAAAGTCAGATAATATCAAATAAAAAGGATGTAGAGATAAAGTACCAGTCGGAGACTGAGGCTATACTTGCTAAAATTTGGCAGGAGCTGCTCAATCTTCCATCAATACCGCGTACAGAAAGTTTTTTTGATCTGGGGGGAGACTCTCTAATGGCCGTCAAGCTTTTTCTACAAATTGAAAAGCAATTTGGTAAAACACTTCCATTATCCTTACTGATTCAGGCACAAACAATTAAGGCACTTGCTAAACGACTTGAAGGCCCAAATAAAAAAGTAGATTTTGAAAATTTTCGTTCGCTGAAGCTTCTGCAGAAAGGAGAAGACCATAGGATTCCATTATTTTTAGTACACGGTGGAGCCGGAAACATTCTTATTTTCAAAGAATTGGCAGAAGCTTTGGACGATGATATTCCTATTATGGCTTTTCAGTGGCCGGGCTGGGACGGCTCACAGGGTATAAGTGACATCGTGGAAATAGCAAAATTTTATATAAAAGAGCTCCGTGAAGCTTATCCCTCCGGTCCTTATCGCTTAGCTGGTCACTGCGTTGGTGGTATTATCGCCTTGGAAATTGCTGAATTGCTTCGGGCGGATGGAGCTGACGTTATTGGTCCTATATTAATTACGGATACGCCCAATTTGCATTCCAAGTACTACCGGAAAAATCAGCCCAGCATATCAGATGAAGAGTTTTGGGCTTATCAGAAAACGAAAAGTAAATTATTATCTACTATACCACGGGAATGTCAAAAAAAATCTAATTCCCGAATTAAATCAACTAAGAGTGAACAATATACGAAACAAGAAAAACTGAGTTTATTAAGTCGACTTAATAAAGCTGCAAAAAAATTACCTTTCTACAAATCTTTTAAAACACCCTTAAAAACTTTCTACTTCAAGCTTAAGTTTTTTATAAGTAGAATGGCTTTCGCGCGCCACCGTTTTAAATATTGGTCAATAGTTAAGCTTTCGAAGCGCGTACCCTTAGAAGATCGCAAAACTTATTCCGCAATATCGTTGATTCATGCGCTGGGAAAACATAAACAGAAAATTTTTGATGAAAATATTCTCTATTTACGATCTTCACTCATGGATGGCCGCACTTTAGGATTTCGTGGATGGTGGGACGACCTGTTTATGGGAGCGAGTGAATTGTGTTCAGGACGATTTGATGGGCACGTTGTTGGTGGACCTCATAATGACATTCTTAATAATTCATATGCACACAAAATTATTAAGGAAAGAATGTTTGCTGATAAT
>DASQZL010000417.1:0-6887 GCA_035638715.1 Balneolaceae bacterium | reverse complement strand
CGTTCAGAACATCCAGCATCTCCAAAAAGGACATATCCGGATCTACGCTGTCGAGCGAATAATCGACCAGCTTACCGGGCTTATCAGGACCGGGTTGACGCCATATTTTTAGATGTATAGTCATTGATTCTGCCATAATTCAACTAAATTTCGCCACAAAAACACGAAAACACCAAATCGCTTTGTGTTTTGTAATTAATTTGCAGCCTGTATGATCACTTTTAGTTTTAAATCTCAGTTCTGAATTTTATTATGAGATGATTTTACTACTTACAAAAATCATTCAAAATTAAAGCGCAAAACGCTTAATGCCTCTGCCTATATTTCTGACATTGAAATTAATTAGATATCCAAGTCTCTTATCCAACAATTTAAGATGACTTAAGATTTGGGCTTCCCATACCGGATTAACTTCATCTACAGCTTTTAATTCACAAATAATTTCATTCTCAACCAATATATCTAACCGCAGACCCTCGTCAAAAATCAAACCGTCATACCTGATTGGTATATCTTTTTGCCTAACACTCGAAATCCCTTTCTTGGAAAGTTCATGACATAGGCAGACTTCATAAATCTTTTCCAGTAAGCCCGGTCCAAGTGATTTATGAACTTTAAAAGCTGCATCAACTATTTCCCTTCCAAGATCATTTAACTTACGAGGAATTTTTTCGTAATTCCTATGAGGATCTTTTATATCCAAATTTAGTGCTTTTGTGTTTTCGTGGCATTCTACTTCTATTCGTAACTGCGTTGTTTTAGTTCAACGAACTCGAATTCAAGATTCTCCTTGTGGAGTTCTTCTTCCAACTCACCGTTTACATCCTTGTATTCCCAGGCAGCCACATATGAATAATCTTCATCATTTCTGAGCGCTTCTCCTTTTTCGGTTTGATGTTCCTCGCGGAAGTGGCAGCCGCACGATTCATCGCGGTGAAGCGCATCTTTTGCCATCAGCTCGCCCAGCTCGAGAAAATCGGCCACTCGTCCTGCGAACTCGAGGTATTTATTGTAATTATTGGCATTGCCTGGAACGCGGACATTGGTCCAGAATTCCTCGCGTAAATCCCGGATCTGTTCAATAGCTTCCTTCAATCCTTCCTCATCGCGTGAAATACCCACTTTATTCCACATGATTTCACCCAATTTCTGATGGAAATCGATTACGCTTCGGTCACCATTCACATTAAGCAACTTATCAATGTGATTCTGGGCATTTTCAGATGCTTCATCAAAAGCTTCGTGCTCTGTATTAATATCTTTAATATCTGCATCGGCCAGGTAATTACCGATCGTGTACGGGATAATAAAATACCCGTCCGAAAGTCCCTGCATCAGCGCGCTGGCTCCCAGACGATTCGCCCCGTGATCGGAAAAGTTAGCTTCTCCCGCTACAAAAAGTCCCGGGATAGTGCTCATTAGATTATAATCGACCCAAAGCCCGCCCATCACATAATGAACAGCAGGGAAAATACGCATCGGAACTTCGTAGGGATTTTCATCGGTGATATTCTCATACATTTCAAAAAGATTGCCGTACTTTTCCTCAATCGTATCACGGCCGTCCCGTTCGATGGCGTCACTGAAATCCAGATACACGGCGCGGCCCGTTTTGCCCACGCCCATTCCTTCGTCACAAACCAGTTTTGCATTACGGGAAGCCACATCGCGCGGCACAAGATTACCAAAACTGGGATATTTATCCTCAAGATAATACCACCGATCTTCTTCGGGAATTTCGTTTGGATCGCGATCATCATCCTTATCTTTTGGCACCCAGACCCGGCCGTCATTCCGGAGACTTTCACTCATGAGGGTAAGCTTGGACTGGTAGTGCCCTGAAACCGGAATGCAGGTTGGATGAATTTGCACATAGCAGGGATTACCAAAAGCCGCTCCGCGCTTGTGACACCGCCATGCTGCCGTAACATTTGAATTCTTAGCATTGGTCGAAAGGTAAAAAATATTTCCATATCCCCCCGAACAAAGCACAACAGCATCGGCCATCCAGCGCTCAATTTCGCCGGTGACAAGATCGCGGGTAACGATACCTCGTGCCTTGCCATCAACAACCACAAGATCAAGCATTTCGTGGCGCGTATGTAAATCAATTTTGCCAGCATGAACCTGACGCATCATCGCCTGATATGCGCCCATCAGTAACTGTTGGCCCGTCTGACCCCGGGCATAAAAGGTGCGTGAAACCTGTACGCCGCCAAAAGAACGGTTCGCTAATAGTCCGCCGTATTCACGCGCGAACGGTACTCCCTGGGCAACAGCCTGATCAATAATTTCATTTGATATTTGTGCCAGCCGATAAGTGTTAGACTCACGTGAACGATAATCGCCTCCTTTGATGGTATCGTAAAAAAGGCGCCAAATCGTATCACCGTCATTGGGATAATTTTTGGCCGCATTAATTCCTCCCTGGGCTGCGATACTGTGAGCCCGCCGCGCGGAATCCTGAATACAAAAATTGGTAATATTGTATCCCAGTTCCGCCAGGCTGGCCGCAGCTGAGGCCCCGGCCAGGCCGGTACCAACGACAATAATATCGTGCTTGCGCTTATTGTTCGGGGAAACAAGATTAATATGTTCCAAATGATTGTGCCACTTCTCGGAAAGCGGCCCTTCAGGTACTTTCGAATCTAAGTTCATAATATCTATTAACTTACAACTTGTCGCCAAAATACCATGCTGCTAATTAAAGTATTTGGGCATTCGAGTTTTTTTGTTGATTGTGACCATATTTTCGTTCAGACTCCGCCGGCAAAGAAAATATACATCGGAATGATTATAAATCCGGCAGCGATGATAACAGCAAAAAAGAAACCAAATCCGTAAATAAATTTTGACAATTTTCTACGCTTCATCGACAAGGAGGTAAAAGCACTCCAAAGACCGTGACTCAGATGAAATCCAAGTGCGATCATGGCGAAAACATACGCAAACGCTATCCATGGTTTATGGAAAGCCGCGATGACCAATGCTTTTAAATCTTCAACCTGTTTTCCATGAGCCATTGTTGTACCGGGATGGCCAAAGCGAAATTGTAAAAGATGCCACACGATAAATGCCAGAATAATAAGACCTGTGTACATCATGGTTTTTGAAGCCCAGTTTTGATGGCTTCCTTTGCCCTTCGACTGGTATTTTTTATATCCTTTGGGGCGTGATTTTTGTCGTTTCAACCAGACTGAAATACCAATATATGCGTGAAGGACAATGAAAATTGCCAGGATTATTTCCAGAGCATGCAGAAACCACCCTAAATTATGAAGTCCGTGGGCATATAAATTAAATGCATGGGGACCGCCGAAAATTGTTAAGTTCCCTGCAAGATGCAGCATAATATAGATAATCAACCCAAACCCGGTAAGAGAAGATAATACTTTGCGGCCAACCTGAGACTTCAGCGCTTTTAGAAATGATGACATCGCTATATTTAAATTATTTGAACTACTTGTTTATACTAAATAAAAGCTTGCTTATTATCAGTCAAACTACACAGTGAAAATGAGGCGATTTATGTAAAAAGGCAACACCATTCTTAAACTTATTGACTAATTTTCTAATTCAGAAAAGGTCTAAATTGTATTTAGAATAAAATTCAGGAGATTCTCACAAAGATGCTGTGGCAAAAATAGTACAGCTTGAGAATAAAAATACCGTAAATCCGTGAATTTTATTATATGCTCATGTTATTAAATATTAAAAGAGCTTTGATAATACCTTTCTCCGCCAAAAACTTTTATTTATCACTAAGCGAATTGTGTATTTATGGAAACTTTTAAAAGGACCTGTGAATAAATTTGCTCGTTTAATGGCAGAAAATATATATTGGTTGTGAACTGAAAATCTCTTGTCCATAGTGATTTTTCTGTTTCGCAACGCTGCGCTGCTTCAAATCGTTTAGTGAATTATTATCTTGCTGTGTGGAGTTCATATTCAAATCCATGCAAAGACTGATAAATTCATAAATGCATGGAGTGATAAAATTCCTGAAACCATTAATTTAGCTATTTGCCGGCCGCACAGGCCAGAACTGTTGTGTTATTTGAGAATTTGCGCGAAAGCTGCTGGCATTCTTCCCCCTCGAAAGGATGCCACCGCACGGATGATATCATGGAGCTTAACACGGGATTAATGCCTGTTTTCAACGGCACTACACCTTAATCCATAAACCATAAATAATGATGAAAATTTATACCAGAAAAGGTGACCAGGGAGAAACCTCGCTTTTTGGCGGTACCCGGGTCCCGAAATCTTCGGCACGAATTAATGCTTACGGCACTGTGGATGAACTCAATTCAGTGATCGGTTTGGCGGCAAGCTATAAATTATCCGAAAAAAGCAGTGAGTGGATAAAAAAAGTACAAGAGGACCTTTTTGTACTTGGAGCTGATTTAGCAACTCCCTCGCCATCCGAAACACGTATTCCACGTATTAAGGAAGAGGCTATAACTTTTCTTGAGGAGGCAATCGATGAAATGCAGGAAGAACTCGCACCACTGAAAAATTTTATCCTCCCCGGCGGTTCACAGCAGGGTGCTACATTACATCTGGCACGAACAGTCTGCAGGCGCGCTGAACGGGCCACAGTTATATGCAGACAGGAAGAAGAGGTTTCTCCCCTGGCGATAAAATACTTAAATCGCCTGTCGGATTTTCTCTTTGTTCTCGCACGCTACGAAAACAAGCAGGCCGGTAACCGAGAAGAAACCTGGAAACCGGAACAAAAATAGCACTATACAGTTTGTAGTAAACCAACCAATGAATGCAGAAATTTTTTTCCAATTGATTAAAGTATCCTACCTTTATCAAGATTTGTATAATAATTTTCTCTGTTAATATAGTTATGGCTGTCTAAACTGATAATTGTAAATTGAAATTTCACTGATTATATGGCACTTATGGTATCTGTTTCCGGTATCCGGGGAATCTTCGGAACCGATTTAACCCCTGAAAATCTAACTCGTTTCTCGGCCGGCTTTGGCGCGTGGCTTGATGGCGGAAAGGTGGTCGTCGGGCGTGACACCCGGGTTACAGGACAAATTTGCGAAGACCTTGTCGCCGCAACGCTACAATCGTGCGGTTGTGACGTTGTCAAAGTCGGTATTGTACCAACTCCAACCGTCGCAATGGCTGTACTGAAGCACAATGCTGCGGGCGCCGTCATTATTTCGGCCAGCCATAATCCGGAACAGTGGAATGCGCTGAAGCTACTTAACGGTAAGAGTGAATTTCTCGATGCCGAACAGGGACAGCAGGTAATTGAGCACAGCGAGAAAAAGAACTTCCGTTATCAATCCTTCAATCAAATTGGGGGAGTCACTGAAGATTCCACGGCACTGGCTGATCATATCAACCAAATTCTGGAGCTTCCCTATATCAACCCGAAAAAAATTGCAACGGCAAATTTTTCGGTAGCTATCGACCCGGTAAACGGTACAGGCGGTATCGCCCTTCCCCCCCTGTTAGAAAAGCTGGGCGTCAAAATAATTCACAAGTTAAACACTGCTCCGAGCGGACTTTTTGCCCACAATCCCGAGCCGCTCCCCGGGCACCTGCAGGACATCAGTACCCTGGTCAGGCAAAAAGAGTGTGATTTGGGTATCGTTACCGATCCTGACGCAGATCGGCTGGCACTTGTGACGAATGAAGGTGAACCTTTTGGTGAAGAATATACCCAGGTAGCGGCATTCGATTTTATATTGAGCAAAAATCCCGGTCCCTGTGCAACCAATTTGTCGTCGTCGCGAGCAGCCAGTGATATTGCACAAAAATATGGGCAAACCTGCTTTCGGTCAGCCGTGGGAGAAATTAATGTGGTGAAAAAAATGCAGGAAGTCGATGCAGTTATTGGTGGCGAGGGGAATGGCGGCGTAATCAACCCGGACCTGCACTACGGGCGCGATGCGCTTGTGGGCACAGCTATCATCTTGCAGCTGCTGGCTGAACGTGAAATTTCAATGGCCGACTACCGGCGGACGCTCCCCGATTACCACATGCGTAAAGGCAGGCTGCAACTTGACCGTCTTGACGGCGATGCTGTTCTTCAACGAGCAAAGGATATTTTCAGTAGCGAAAATCCTGATACTACTGATGGGGTAAAAATCGATTTTGACGACGGTTGGGTGCATCTCCGCAAATCAAATACCGAGCCGATTATTCGGGTCTATTCAGAAGGGACCACCCCGAAAAAAGCAGCCCAATTGGCCAGGATGGTCAAACAGAAAGTGCTGTGATTGAGGCATTGCCCCCCATTTATGTAATTCTGAACTTGTTTCGGAATCTCCTGTTGGGTTTTAGCCTTTAAATATAGATCCTGAAATAACTTCAGGACTAAAGATTCAGGATGGCTTTTCGGGTTTTTCAAAACCCTCGTGATAATGATTTAATGCTGCCAGCGAAAAAACGAACCGCTTGTAGCCAATTTAACCTTATAAAATAGTTTTATTCAGCCCGTGGCTTTTTTATATTCGACACAATAGAGTTTTCAATACTAAAATTTATTTATGATCCATTCAATGACGGGTTTTGGTCGCGGACAGGCCACTTCAAATGGCATCATGGTATCGACAGAAATAAAATCTGTCAACAACCGCTACCTGGATATTTCACTTCACATTCCCAAGGAAATTCAGGAAAAGGAATTGGCACTCAAAAAGCAGGTTCAGGGAAAAATCAACCGTGGGAAGATAAATATCGCAATCCGTGTCAACAAAGTCGATACCGACCAGCCAGAGATAACGATCAACCAGCAGCTGGCCCGGGGGTACAAAAAAATACTTGATGAACTGCGACGAGCAGCCCGGGTAAACGAACCGATATCTCTGAGGGATTTAATGCAGTTTGAAGAAATATTTGTTTCCCGCGAGAAAGAT
>DASQZL010000416.1:0-2127 GCA_035638715.1 Balneolaceae bacterium | reverse complement strand
ACCGAGTCAATACGAGAGGTAGAATGCATCTTGAAAGTCCAGGTGCCGCCGCGCTGCCAAATTTGAACCGGCAGTTTTTTGGTAATTGTGGAATCGTTCGCCTGCCATAAACGCACAGTTACCGGCATGACCATCCGATTGTTATTTTTTAAAGTGATGTAAGCGCCCTTCGATGGATCCTGATTGATATAACGCACGTTTTTTATAGCTTGATCAAGCATCCACGTTTTATAAAACCACTCCTTCCAGAACCAGTTAAGATCCTCGCCTGAAGCATCATTCATCGTTCGGAAAAAATCTTTGGGGCGGGGATGCTTATAGGCCCACCGTTTAATATACTGCTGGAAAGCATAGTCAAATTTTTTGGGACCCAGAATATCCTGTCTTAAAATATGCAAGCCTACCGCCGGCTTGGTATAAGCAGCGCCTCCCAGGTTTTTGGGCTTTAGATTATCTGCATAGGTCAAAATGGGTTGCGTGTTTTTGGAAGTCATATAAGGTATGACCTGCTGTACATGAAAGGGATGGGCATATTCCCCCTTATTGAAATGCTGTGTGGAATAAAAATTACTGAATGTATTGAATCCTTCATCCATCCAGGCATAGCGGCGTTCATTTGAACCCACAATCATAGGAAACCAGGTATGACCGAATTCGTGAGTGGTAGTAGCCCAGAGCTTATCTTTTTTGCCTTTCCAGCCGCAAAATACCAGGCTCGGATATTCCATACCGTCAACCGGGCCGGCCACAGCTACTGCATTGGGATAGGGGTAGGTAAAGTCCCAGAATTTTGAATAAAATTTTAAGCTTGCTTTCACATATTCAGTTGAACGGCCCCAGCGGTTATGACCTGCACTCTGTGGAGGATAGAGCGCCATGGCCAGTATATTTTTCCCATTAGGTAGTTTCACCCCTGAGGCATCCCAGGCGAAAGCCGGTGAAGCGCCCCAGGCAACATCCCGGGCATTATTCAGCTTAAAATGCCATTTCAGCCGGCCGTGATGCACAGGGCGTGTTCCCGAATTTCCGACATTTTTCGGTTTTATCACCGTAACTTTTTTATCGGTGCGGCGGGCCTTTTTTAGCCGGTTTATCTCTGTTCGGGTGAGGACCTGTTTGGGGTTCAGCAGTTTTCCGGAGCCTTCAATAATAAAATTCCACGGTGCCTCAATCGTATAATCAAAGTTTCCATATTCCAGGAAGAACTCTCCGGCGCCCAGAAAGGGCAGGGTGTTCCAGCCCCGCACATCATCGTAAACTGCCATGCGGGGATACCACTGCCCAATTTGGTAAATCCAGCCGTGTTTGGTCTTCATGCGTCCCATAATATCCACGCCATACTTGGGGACCGTAAAATCATAGTTGATTTTTATTCGAAGGTGGTGCCCATCAGGTTTTAACGGATGTTGCAGCCGAATTTGCATGCGCGTATCTGAAATGACGTAATGGGCGGAATGAAAAGGACCGCCGCGGCTTATTTTTACCGAATGAATCTGGTAGCCGCTGTAATAATTTTTAGGTGCATACGGCCGCCCGTGAGCAGGGGTCGTAGCAACGCCAAGCGAGCTTTTTTTGTATAAATTTTGCTCCAGGTGAAGCCAGAGGGTTGACAGCGAATCCGGGCTGTTGTTTGTGTAAGTGATGCGGACACTCCCCGAAATACGGTGCCGCTTATTGTTGAGTGAGACGTTAATTTTATAATCGGCTCGGTTTTGCCAGTACTGCGGCCCCGGCGATCCATCACCGCTGCGATAGACGGTTCCCGGTCCATTTAAAAAGGTGGGATCAAATGTCTTATCAGAATTGTATCCCTGATTTTGTGCCCGTGCAATACTTGATGCAAACAGAAACAAAAACAATGAGATAATCCATGTTTTAGTTTGCATGTAGTTTATAAATCTTGATTTGATATTAAAAAACCTGCCGGATTTTTATGGTCCGGCAGGGTGTACAACTTTGTTATTATTTTCCTGAGTTCGACTTGTTCGAATTTGTGGAAGGAGCCCGCCAGACGTTATTCGAACGATCAACATCGGGCAGTTGCATGTTGGGATCAATTTTCACTGAATCTATACGGCTTGTGGAATTATACTTAAAGGTCCACGTACCGCCGCGCTGCCAGATTTG
>DASQZL010000415.1:0-2384 GCA_035638715.1 Balneolaceae bacterium | reverse complement strand
GATTGCAACACTTATTAATATCATCGTTTGCCAGATTTTTGCCCGCCCTGTGGAAAATCTGGGTATTGTTATGCCCACTTTTATACCTGCTTTAGCGGCCGTTGCGAGTGCCCTTATTTTAACACCGAATCATGCGCCTGCAGTTGCATTCGTATCCGGTGTTATGGGTCCGCTGGTCGGTGCTGATTTGCTGCATCTTCAGGATATCAAAAAAATGAATACCAGGGTCGCGAGCATTGGCGGCGCCGGCACGTTCGATGGCATTGTCATCTCTGCGATGCTGGCCACCCTGCTTGCCTAAACAGAAGCACTTATTACGTGTTACCTTTTTCCCTAAAAAAAGAAGTCACTTTTTCCCACGTCTGCATTCGAAAGCCAAATGTATGCAATGGCATTTTTGAATGAAACAAGGCCGCCGGTTTTTGTATGCACAAAATCCAAACAATGGTATGGGGCCAGCGCTGAATGCTTTATTGGGGGAAAACCTTCTTGCGTTCTGCCTGGACACACCTTGAATGGGCACAGGCGGACGCTTGCGCCAGCTGAATTAATAAAATTGCAAAGATCGCCTTGCCCGGCGTTGTACCCACGGTTTTTTGGAGAAACACCTTTCTATAAATAAAAAAATCTCTCATTTATATAGCCTGGGAATAAATCTCGCCTGCATAAGGCAGGCTGATGCCGGCAAGATATCATCCACAGTTAAATCCGGGAAATGAAGAAAAGATTTGGAGAATCTGCAGCAACGACTTGAAAAAGAGATCACGCCCGAAATGATCAAGTTTGAAAGCTCCCCCCTATAATTTATTTCTTGATACTTACGAACGCCGGTGAGCGGATCCCCCCCGTTTTTACGAATAAATACACAGAAATCCAGAATTCTTATCTCGAATTAGGATTATTTAAGTAATTAATTATTACTTCATCAGTATTTGGACGTACTTCAACTTAACCCATTTCCCGTCTTTTCATTTTTTACGTCAATGTCGAATGGAGCCAGCTGGATTGTTTCGTAAGGCATTTGAATATTAGTCCTGTTAAAGGCTTTAAAAATATCCTCCCTTAATTTGAAGCGTCTTGCGATATGGTCACGCTCATCATCTATCCATACGCGCAACTCGAGCAAAACATTATAATCATTGAGTTGCCGGACAACAACAGACGGCTTGGGATTTTTCATATAGACTGCCTTATCTTCAACCATTTTTAATAAAATGGCTCGAGCCTTATCCAAATCTTCATTTACACCAACAGTAACCTGGACGTCAAGCCTTAGGTGAGGAAAATTGGTATAAGATGTTACCGTTTTATTAACCATGTCGAGATTAGGAACCGACAGCATCTTCCCATCAACGGTTACAATGCGCGTGGAGCGCAATGTAATTCGATTTACTTGCCCATAGTGACCATCCACCTCTACCAGATCGCCTATTACAAAAGGACGATCAAGGAATATAATTAAACCCGAAATCAGGTTTGAAAGTGAATCTCTTGCCGCAAAACCGATGGTTAAACCTACAATACCTAACGATGCCAAGACCGCCGAGGTTTTGATACCTATTGAATCCAGGGCCGTTATCACTCCAAAAATCAATATTCCATACTTAATAATCGAGTTTGCAAATATCGTTGTTGTCCTGTCCAGTTTGCTTCTGCGAAAAATGGGCTGCATGACCCAGTATAAACTTTTCCAAAGCACATAAAATGCCGTTAGAATAACAATTATCACGAACAGATTGATAATCCCTTGCGCTAACAGGGCGCCCATGGTCTCCGGATCAAATACCTCGGAAAGTTTCTGCGAAATCTCATTTAAAATTTCATTCATTTTCCCTCTCTTTGATGAATATTATTTAAACGTATGATACGTCTTTTTAAGCCATTGAACCAATAAAATACAGAAAGCCCAATAACGGCGCACCACCACATCAACCGCTTGCCCCGCATATTCACCTTTTCATTCGCGACAGATGCCGGTCTTATTTCATTCTCCGGTGGCCGTGACACTCGCCGCATAATCCAGTCCAAACCAGATAAGATAAGCGAGCAGAAAAATAATGAACCCGTAAAGCGTCGGGATAGACGATACTTTGACCCCTCCGGCAAAAAGAGCGGGCGATACGCCTATAGATTGCATAACTGAAAGTCCCTTGTATAATCCTAATAATTGAGCAAATATGCCCAAAACCAACGCAAACAACCCTACCGATTTTATTTTCTTCAGTTGATACATAAAAGTAGTGTAATGATCGATGTGTTTATTCGCTATCTGCATGGCCCGATACACCGAAAGCGCCAGCATGATGAAAAAAACAATGGTAAGAAGTCCCATAAAAATTGGTCCGCCCTGATTAAATAATTGAATCATAATTCTAACGATTGTA
>DASQZL010000414.1:0-7127 GCA_035638715.1 Balneolaceae bacterium | reverse complement strand
ACCATCCGGACGGTCAACCACTGCTTGAAATTGGTTTGTATTTGAGAATGATCCTGTTCCGGTAAAGGCAACATAAAAGGCGTCTTTATATAGCTCACCAGTTCACCAAGCTTATTGGTTTCCATGATGGATTTCATCACCCGCACAGCCTGTCCACGCTGACCAAGCAAATTTAACCCCCGGACGAGTGTTAGAGAAACTGGTATTCCTGTATCCCCGCTGTTATAAAGTTCAACGAGAATTTGTACCCCTTGCTTGGCTAACATCCCTTTTTTCGAACGCTCGATACGAGATGCGGTCTCGTTTGAATCCAGTTCTTCAGCCAGGCAAAGATAATCGAGTGCTCTCAGATAATCACGTTGCTGTAAATGATTAGCATGGCGCTCCCATTCTGAAAAAATGGAATCCGTCCATGGCAAGTCCTGAAGAAAACGTCTCCAAGATCCCTTTTTGGGTTCCTCTACTTCAATATTTTTATCATATATCCATCCCGACTTTTGAAATTCTCTTATACGATCTTTTTTAATTGCGATCAGATTCATCAAATAGGGATCAATCTCTTGCTGTGGATCATGCACCGCAAGCAATTTCAAGCGCGGTATATATTCATAAAACTTATATCCATACTCTTTTAGCTCTTTTTCTGCCTCCTGTTTACTTTCCATTCCCCCCTCGCCCACTGCAAGGAGTATAACGGGAGATTGATCGGAAAGCAGTCTGTCAGCACCGCTTATAACCCGCGACTCTGCACCGTTTACATCCAATTTAATAAAATCCACAGCGGTTTCTCCCACAAATTGCCACCAGGCGTCCAGGGTTGTCTGTGGAACTTCTATTTTCCCGTTTTCATCCAGCTTATTTAATTCCGGGGTATCTGCAATTTTTAACTTGGCTTGATCTGTCTGATCAGCCACAGCCCGCCCAAACACATGCATATTTTCGAGATTATTTTCGATCTTGCTCTTTTCCAGATGCCTACGGGCAGATAATCCGGGCTCAAAAGCATAAAGATCCCCCTCTTTGCCAATCAAACTGGCCATCGGCAACGCATACGCTCCAAACCCCGCCCCTACATCAATGGCATTCATGCCCGGTTTAAGATACTCTCTTACAAAATCCAGCTCCGGTTCAAACCATTGCTCTTGTTCCAATAATACATAGGGCGTGAGTAATTCAAAGTTCGGGGGCGTGCAAACCTTAACGCTATCAACCGTTTCAATTTTAAAAGTATCCGGCTTTTCTTCCGCCTGTAGTATTTGTGGTCGGTTCACTGAATGATCCTTTCCATTAACATTAATGTTGGGCAGCTTTTCAAAAATCTGCCCATTTGATTTGGTGGAGATAGCTTCAGTGCGGATCGATGCAATATTATCGGCAGCCGTTTCTACATCTTCGTATTCCTGTTCCGGATTGTGTTTTTCGTTTTTAGCTCGCGACCTATCGGTTTTATCCTTGATTTCTTTTTCTGATAATGCCTTTACATCAATGTGCTCCTGCCAGTTTTCGTTGCCACTCTCATAACCGTCCACCCACTGATTCCATATCTTGTGCAAAGCCTCCGAAAGATGGGCTCCAAAGCGACGACCATCGCAGAGGGGTGAATTATTTACCTGCTCCCGCATTGCAAAGCGTAGTTCCTCCAGCCGCTCCCAATCTTCGGCCAGTGATACTGAGGTTTCAATATATTCCTGCCACGTATCAACTACCCACTCAGAAAAACCGGCATTTGTTAAATGAGTCTTTGCATGTCGCCCGGCAAACGTAGGACCGGGTTTGGTGATTACGGGCACGCCCATCCAGAGCGCTTCACAAGTTGTGAGTCCACCAGAATAGGGCCACGGATCAAGGGCAATATCTATTTGACTGTATTTGGAAAGATGATCTCGATGAGGAGTTTGCCCTTTAAAAATGAGCCGGTCCTTTGATATGCCCGACTTACTCAATTTTTCAATAACACGCTTTTTGAGTGCGCTGGTTTCATACTGTTTGCTTTTGAGCATCAGGCGGCTGTCTGGTAAACGGTTCATGATTACAGCCCAATGAGAAAGAATCTGCTCATTAATTTTAGTAGGATTATTAAAAC
The DNA here is from genome assembly GCA_035638715.1 of Balneolaceae bacterium. Taxonomy (GTDB): domain Bacteria; phylum Bacteroidota; class Rhodothermia; order Balneolales; family Balneolaceae; genus SMO-BIN1. The sequence continues at coordinate 5,044 of DASQZL010000414.1, read as the reverse complement.
AGCCGAAAGTTATATATTCATTTTCTTTTACAGGCGGTGCTGTAACATCCGGCGCATAATGCGGCGGGAGATATGAAATGTAATCATGCGGCAGCCGTACCAGCTTTTCGGTGTAAAACTCTTCTTCTCCGGCAGGTGTTTCATACCGGTCTGTGATTAGAAAATCGACTGATTTCAACCCTGTCGTATTAAACAAGCCACCGACCCATTTTACAATCACCGGAGTCGGTTCCATGGCTACCGTACGCAGACGATTATTATCTGCATGCCCTGACATTTCAAGCAGAATATCAATTTCGTCTTCCCGAATCATCTGAGCGATTATCTGATCTTTATACTCTACCACAGACCGCCACTGATCGGATGCGGCAAAAATACGCTCCGTCAAATCATCATATTGATTATTGGTAGCGTAGCAATAAATATCAAATTCATCAGATGGCAAGCGCTCCAGTCCGCCTGTAATCATATATCCAACTGGATGTCTCCGGAATCCCCCTGATAGCAATCCGATTCGTAGTTTTTTGTCCCGTTTTTTTTCACTGGGTTCTGGACGTTCGGGACGTTCTTCGGGAGCAAAATGCTCATCCCATTTTTTATGTGCTTCAAAAATTTCCTGTTTGCTCTTTTCAGGATTATAATGCATGCTCATTAGATAGTCCGAAAGAGCGTGATATTTATCAGGATTATCTTTAAGTACCTGGAGATAGTTTTGCTCTGCCCTGTCAAATTCTCCAAGTTCCTGCAGACAGACGGCATATCCCAATCTTACGATGCTGGTTGGTTCTTTTTGGAGCACCTTTTCACAAATTTCCAACGCTCTTTCGTAATTACCTTTCTGCCTGCATAAATGAGTCAATAAAGTGTTAGCAGAAATATTTTCTTCATCTTCTTCTAATATTAAATTCAAATATTTTTCGGCCTCATCGAACTCCTGTTTTTTTATCAATATTTCAGCTATAGATATATAAGCGCTAAAATTCTTCTCATCCGTATCGATTATTGATTCAAACAGTTCCAGTGATTTATCAAGCCTTCCGTTATCCCGGTAAATTTCTGCAAGATGGTATGTTATTTCCTTATTATCAGGTTCGATATCAGCAGCTCTAAGGAAGCAATCTAATGCCTCCTTCAGTTTAGCCTGAGTCCGATAAATTGCTCCGAGGTGCATCCACCCATCATAAAAGTCCTCCTTTTCAAGGGCCTGCTTTTCAAATTCCTCAGCTTTCTCAAAATTATCCTGACTGTAATAACAGATGGAAATCCCGTGATAAGCGATTCTTTCATCATCCCCGGCCTCCACAGCTTTTTGCAGCCAGGTTAAAGCCATATCGAACTCCTTCTTAAATAGGAAAGCCAAACCGATAAAGTGTAATACCGGCCACGGGGGATTTTCCTGGTTTACCAGAGGCGTAAGCTGTATTATAACTTCATCGGGTTGGGGATCCGGTTCTTCCAGTAAAGACTGGGCCCGTTTAATAGGAGATTCCAAGTGATTGTAAATTTATTTGCAGGTTATACTATTTATAACTGCAAATAAAATGCCATGACGCGGGACCGACGGAGGTAAGATATCTGCCAGCTCTAAACTCTATAATAGCTGCATTGCCTGCCGGTTAGAAAATACAGATATAATGCAAGCGGAAAACTTTTCCTTTGATTGAATATTTTTCTCGGCTTTCAGCAGGAAAACCATAAAAATTAAAGACGGTATAGATAAAGTCGCTCGCAAGGGCAATTTTTTTCAAAAAAATACTTAAGTATTTCCATTGATATGCGATAATAAAAAGAGAAAGTAATTGACAGATAGCAAAATTAGCCTAATTATGATAAATCCACAGCAACAATATCAGGAACGAGCGATTAAAGAGGCTTCTCCAACAGAACTCATCACCAAACTCTATGATTTTGCCATTCAGGCCTGTCACCAAAAGGATGAGGAACAATTGCAGGACGTACTCGATACGTTAATTGAATCCTTAAATTTTGATTATGAATTGGCAGAATCGCTCTACAATTTGTACGAATATTGTCAGAGGCAAGCGAAAAAGGAAGAATTCGACGAAGTTTGCGAATTGCTTGAACCCGTCCGCGAGGCATGGGTAAACGATGTGGTAAATAACAATGAACAACCCGCCGATCTCGGCGGCAAAGGTTTTGTAGTATAATGAATATCAGTCCAAATTCCGTATTTAAACAGCACAATCCTTATGAACAGGTTATCCAGGAATTACTGCAGCTTGATGGTCGGAAAAAGCGGCAACTCCAGGCCCAGGAACAAACACTTAATACGAGAAAAACTGCTGTATCGGACATTGGCAGTAAGCTGTCAAGCCTGAATTCACTCCTGACTACTTATAATGATCCAACAAATAACAAACTGAATCCGCTGACTGCCACTTCTACAAACAAGAGTGCGGTTTCCGTATTATCAACATCAGGTCTAAATAATACGGGAAGTTATAATATCAGTGTAAGTCAGCTTGCCAAAAATGATCAAGTTCTATCGGGCAGTATGTCGAGTAGCGGTACTACACTGAGCAGTTCAGGCAGTGCTTCATTTACGCTTAGTGTGGGCGGATCATCCGCATCAATCTCGGTGAATACAACGGGTATGACGAATAAAGGCGTGATGAATGCTATCGCCTCGCAGGTTAACAGTAAACTTGGCAGCAAGTTAAAAGCTTCAGTTTTTGATCTTGGAAACGGGAATTCGCAACTGTCGTTTAAAAGCGTGAATTCCGGGCAATCATCCTATATTTCCTTTAGTAACGTAAAGGGAGACGCTTCCAGTCTCAATTTAAGCAATCAATATTCAAAAAGTGCGCTGGATGCGAAATTCACCATAGATAATGTTTCTTTTCAACGTTCGTCGAACAAAGTTAGCGATGCCATTCAGGGAATGACATTCCAACTAAAGCAAGTAACCAGTCAAGCCGCGACAATAAATGCGACGAATGATACGCAAACTGCTATAAAAAATATCAAGTCCTTCATAAAAAAATTTAATGCCGCAAATTCGATTATTCGGCAGAAAACTCATCTTAATGGTAAAACCGGAGATAAGGGACCATTACAGGGTGACCGCTCAATTCGGAATCTCAGCTATAGTCTGCGCCAGGATGCTTCCCTGACCGTAGGCAGCATGTCGGGGCAATCAATACAGGACCTTGCCAATATCGGCATTCAGCTGAAGACGGATGGCACGATGTATATTAAAGATAGCAGCAAGCTCAAAAATGCTTTACAAACATCACCTCAAGAAGTAAAACAATTATTTACGGCAAGCGACGGAATCATCGGTAAAATGCAGACGACCATTAATCAGGCGATAACAGGAAGTTCAAATCTCCTGGATACCGTTAAAAACGGCATTAACCGGAAGATAAGCATGCTTGACAAGCGTATTTCTGCTCAAAAAGAATACCTGAAACAGAAGGAAACAAGTTTACGCCAGCAGTATGCTCAATTGTTACAGACAAAAAGCTTGGGACAAAATCAGATGAAAGCAATATCACTTTATCAAAGTCAATTTGGTGGGTAGTCTATTATGAAAAATTTTGATGAGATAGAAAATCTGCTTGACAACATTATTTCAACAACGCACCGCATTCTGGAACTGAATAAGCAGCAACCAGATAATATCGAAGGCATCAATAAGCTGATGCAAAAACGTGAAAAACAATTGCAAACCCTTTTTCAAAGCCATCTCAACAAGCATGAATTGACTGAGAGACAAAAAGATAAGTTCCGTAATTTCTTCAGCCAATTTTATGTAATGGGGAAAAAGCTGGATAGACTTTTTACTGAACTATCGTTAAATTTAAAATCTAAGATTCAGGAAATCGAACTGCAAAAAAAGGCCCGAAAGGCCTATCAGGAAAATCCATCGACGAATAAGTTTTTAAACGCCCAGATTCAAGAGTAATTTGTTATGAATATAGAACAAATTAAGGGAAATAAATATATACCGGCTGGAAAGTCCCCAAAAAGCAAGTCCTCTTCAAAAACGAATCGATCCGGTAAAGGCTCTGATGCCAGGAAAACTTCCAATCGAACGGGTAAAAGTGCAACAAATCTATCGCTGTCAGAATCAAAATTTAAAAATGAAGTTGCTTTTACCAAACAAGTACTTAGCAACACCCGGCAAAAATCCCTTGATTCACTAAAAAAGATTAAACAAAAAATAAATTCCGGGGCATATAACAATAAAAAAATTCACCAAGAGATAAGCTCACTGGTCAAAAATGACCTTTCTACCTTGCAGTCAATATTCTCTCACTCTTCTGTAAAAAAATCTTCAGTCACCATTTCTGAAAAGCGCAAAAAACACTTATTGAATAATCCTGATGTAACTAAAAAAATCAGTAACCGCGTGTTAAAAGATTTACAAAATTTATAGTATATCCTTTTATTCTTCTCTTTAGAATCTCCCCTATTTTTGTTATAATAGTAGTAAGTTTATATTTATCTAAAATATTATTAAAAATTTATTAATAAAATTATTGATTCATTGGGATTTAGGGGTAAATAGAAAAATTTTCTTCCGGGTATAAAAGTGATGGTTGAAAGGCAATGGCTCTTATGCGCGAAATGGTTTTTAAATTTATAGGTACATCTGAAGATTACAAAATGGAGAAAAGAATTTTAGTAATAGATGATGATCCCCATATACTTAATTATATGGAGGAGCATCTTTCTTTAAATGACTTCAAGGTAAGTGCATATCAGTCGCCTGTAGAAGCTTTAAAAGCTATTCCGGAGATAGAGCCTTCATTGGTTATCAGTGATGTAAAAATGAATAATTTAACCGGTGATGAGGTTCTTAACAAAATAACTAAACAATATCCCTCTATTGGTGTTATCCTGATCACGGGTTTTGGCAATATCCCGCACTCGGTACGTGCAATACGCAAAGGAGCTTTCGATTACATAACAAAACCATTCAGTGGCAAGGAATTCATTTCGAGAGTCCGCCAATATTTTAACAATTCAACGAATAACGCACCAGTAGTAACCCAAAACGATCAGGCTGAGTCTTCAA
>DASQZL010000413.1:0-4917 GCA_035638715.1 Balneolaceae bacterium | reverse complement strand
GGGCATCGAATTGTTTAATGAAATAGCTGAAGGCCGGGATATCATTCCCGGCGACTCGGCCTTCAAACTGCACGACACCTATGGATTTCCGATCGATCTCACCCGCCTGATGGCGCGGGAACGGGGGTTGGAAGTTGATCTCGAGGGATTTCAACGGGAAATGGAAAAGCAAAAAAGAAGAGCCCGTGCGGCCGGTAATTTTCGGGCTGATAAAGCTATTTCCGGCGAATGGGTGGAAATGAATGGTGAAACGGAATCGACTTTCGTTGGATATGACGAACTGGAGACAGCAACGCGAATTTTGGCATATCGCAAGTCGGATGATCAAGCGTCGCTGATTTTGGAAAAAACCCCTTTTTATGCCGAAAGCGGCGGACAGGTGGCTGATACCGGCATTATCACGCGTGGAGATATGGTCATGAAAGTAAGAGACGTGCAAAAAAGTGACCGCGGTTTCATCCATGTTGTTGATCGGCTGGCCGATGATTTATCCGGCGAATGGCAGGCCCGCGTGGATCGTGATCGTCGCCGTGAGATCAAGAAGCACCATACGGCAACGCATCTGGTCCATGAGGCCCTGCGGCGCGTTTTGGGTGATCATGTCGCACAAAAAGGGTCACTGGTTGATGAGAACCACCTTCGATTTGATTTCTCGCACTACGAGCAGATGAGCCAAGATCAACTGGATAAAGTTGAGCAGATTGTCAATGCCCAGATCCAGCGCAACATCAGGAAGGATGAACAGCGTGAAGTACCGATCCGGGAAGCTAAAGAGCGCGGTGCTACCATGCTCTTCGGCGAAAAGTACGGCGAAAAGGTGCGCGTCATTACGTTCGACCCGGATTACTCGATGGAGCTTTGCGGCGGGACGCATGCAGAGGCCACCGGCGAACTTGGCTATTTTCGGTTTTTGAGTGAATCTTCCGCGGCTGCCGGCGTTCGTCGGATTGAAGCGGTGGCCGGCCAGGCTGCCGATGAGTTCCTGCGGAAAGAAAAAAACACAATGTCAGCCATAAAAGCGGTTATCGGTGATAATGAAGACCCGGCTTCGGCTATTCGCAGTCTTTTGGAAGAACGTAAAAATCTTAAAAAGCTTAATACCCAGTTAAAGCACCAGCAGGCAGCCGACAGGCTGAACCAGTTCATCGAAAGAGCCAGGGAAATAGAGACTGGCGTTTTATTGGTGAGAGGGGAATTGCCTCAAGCCGATATGGATTTACTAAAACAGTTGGGCTATGAGGCGCTGGAAAAAAGATCAGAAGGAACAATTACCGTTCTGGGATCGAGAGATCAGCAGGCGGGCAAAGCCCTTGTTGTTGCTACGGTGACACGGGATCTTATAAAGCAGAGAGGCATCAAGGCCGGAACACTCGTCCGGGAATTCGGAAAAAAACTGGGGGGCGGTGGCGGCGGACAACCCGATTTGGCTACAGCAGGCGGCAGTAAACCGGAAAAACTGGACGCCGTTCTTGAAGAGGCTGAATCGTTTATCAAAGACTTAATCGATCATAACGGTTAGCATCTATATATAATGTAATATTTTGGATGCGAGCGTTCGATAATGAGCAACCAGAAATTTCTGGTTATGTTTCTCTGTAAATTTCCAATATTTTTAGGTATATTGGAATGATTTTTTACTCATTAAAATTAGTGGAATTGAATGATTGAAAAGATTGATTAATTATTACAATTATGGCAGAAAAGCAGACAGAGCAAAAGGAAAAGAGTAATAAAGAAGTAACTTTTACCCCTACCAGAAGAGGCATAAGTGAAAATGGCAAAATTGATAAAAGCACTAAGCTGCCCGCTGCTACACGTAAAAAACATAAGTCGCTCGGTTTTTCGGAAGAAGACCTGTTCGAAATGTTTAAACTGATGTATTTGCAGCGCCGGTTTGAAGAGCGGGCTATGCAGATGTATCAGAAAGGAAAATTTGGAGGTTTCCTCCACCTATATATGGGGCAGGAAGCTATTTCCACCGGAACGGTTTATGCCCTGAATGATGATGATGATATTATAACGGCCTATCGTGATCATGGCTGGGGATTGGCCCGCGGCATCACACCCAAAGAGGGTATGGCTGAGTTGTACGGCAAAAAAACAGGCTGTTCAGGCGGTAAAAGTGGTTCGATGCATTTTGCCAAAGCCGAAAATCATTTTTGGGGCGGTTTTGGCATCGTGGGCGGAAATACGCCAATTGGCGGCGGTATAGCGCTGGCTAATAAATATCAGCAGAATGATCGTGTTACGGCTTGTTTTCTTGGAGATGGAGCGGTCGACCAGGGATCCTTTCATGAAACGATGAATATGTGCCAAAATTGGAATATCCCCATCATCTTTGGCATTGAGAACAACGGCTACGCCATGGGGACAGCCGTACATCGACATTCGGTAGGCGAGCTGGTCGATCGGGCCAAGGCCTATGGGATGAAAAGTGACGTTATCAACGGCATGGATTTGTTTACGGTCTATGACAAGATGAAAGAGGTTGCTGAAGATGTACGTGAAAATTCCCAACCCTGGCTGCTTGAAATACGGACCTATCGCTATCGTGGTCATTCAATGTCGGATCCGGCAAATTATAGGGGCGAAGACGAACTGAATGCCTATAAAAAGAAAGACCCCATCGAACGGCTCAAAAGGTATTTAATTGAAGAGGAAATTGCCAACGAAGACCTCATTGAAGATATTCAAAGTGATGTGGATGATGAAATTCTGGAGGCTGTTGAGTTTGCTGAGGAAAGTGATTTCCCCGATGATGAGGACCTTTACCGGGATGTATTTGTAGAGGATGATTTTCCATTCCACACGTAGCATTGAAAAGGAAATGGGATGATGGAAGAAGTTAAATCCAGTATCTATTGTGTTCACAATAGTTGTCAAAATCTTAGATTAAATTTTTATTTGATAATTTAGAAACAAAGACCACATGGCTGAAATAGAATTTAGAGAAGCAATTCGTGCTGCCATTGATGAAGAAATGGAGCAGGATGAAAATATTTTTGTAATGGGCGAGGAAGTCGCAGAGTATGATGGAGCTTATAAGGTTACCAAAGGCCTTTATGATAAGTATGGGGGCAAGCGCATGATTGATACCCCAATTACGGAACTTGGATTCGCAGGCATCGGCAACGGCGCTGCAATGAATGGTTTGCGACCCATTGTTGAATTTATGACGTTCAATTTTGCGGTGCTTGCAGCCGATCAAATCATTAATCATGCTTCGAAAATTCGTTATATGACTGGCGGGCAAATCAAATTGCCCATCACATTTCGCGGTCCGAACGCCTCGGCCGGTCAACTCAGTGCCACTCACTCGGTTTCTTATGACTCCATGTACGCCCATTTTCCCGGTTTGAAAGTTATATATACTTCCGAACCGGCTGATGCCAAAGGCTTGTTGAAGTCGGCTATCCGGGATGATAACCCGGTGCTTTTCATGGAATCCGAACAGATGTATGGTCTGCGGGGCGAAGTACCTGAAGAAGATGATTTTACGATACCTATCGGCGAGGCCAAGGTCAAGCGCGAGGGTAGTGACGTTACCGTTGTTGCCCATGGAAAAATGTATCATGTAGCATCGCAGGCTGCTAAAAAATTGGCGGATGAAGACGTGGAAGTGGAGCTCATCGATCCGCGTACTGTAAAGCCACTGGATATTGAAACAATTGTGAAATCAATACAAAAAACGAACCGGTGTGTTGTAGTTGATGAAGCTCATCCGTTTGCCGGTTTCGCTGCCGAAGTCGGTTATTTGATTCAGCGTGAAGCCTTTGACTATCTTGATGCACCCGTACAACGGGTAACGCTGCCGGATACAAGCGCTCCCTATTCCCAGGAATTGTTTGATAAATGGCTGCCGGGACCGGCCGAAGTCATTGACGCCGTAAATACGGTAACTTATAGAAAGTAAAAACAGGTTTATCGTACCAGCTGCTGGTACTTGCTGTTTTAGTGGTGCTTTTTATTTATCATCAAATATAAATTTCATTAACGATTTAACTTTAAAATTAAGAGCTAAGGAAAAACATGGCTGTAAAAGTTGAAATGCCCAAATTAAGTGACACTCAGGAAGAAGGAGTGCTCGCGAAATGGAATGTTGAAGAAGGCGACAAGGTGGAATCCGGCGACGTCGTGGCTGAAGTGGAAACGGATAAGGCCACAATGGATGTCGAAGTTTTTGATTCGGGAACGATACTGAAAATTTTGGTGGATGAAGGAACGACCGTACCACTCGGCGGACTTATGGCCGTTATTGGTGAAGAAGGGGAGGATATCAGTGACATCCTCGAAGAAGCCAAAAACGGAGGTACAGACGCTGAAGAGCAAGAAGCCGCAGAAGCGGAGGGGACAGAAAAAGAGCAGGCTGCAGAAAAAGAAGAAGGTAAAGAGGAAAAATCCTCCGCTGATAAAAAACAAAAAGAGGAATCAAAAGCGGATAAAAGTCCCTCACCTTCGGCTAAAAATGGCCGTATCAAAGCTTCTCCCCTGGCACGTAACATGGCTAAAGAACAGGGTATTGAGTTAAGTAATGTCGAAGGTTCCGGCCCTCAGGGTCGTATCATCAAGCGCGATATCGAGTCTTACGAGCCCTCCAAGGCACCGTCATTTGAATCCACCAGCCGCGAAGATAAAGAGGTACGTGTTTCTCAAATGCGCAAGACTATTGCGCGGCGTCTTTCTGAAAGTAAATTCGGAAGTCCTCATTATTACGAAACAATTGATATTGACGCTGCCCGGCTCATCGAGGGGCGCGCACGCCTTAATGAGACGATTGAAGGCAAAATCAGTTTTAACGATATTATTGTTAAGGCTTGTTCAGTTGCGCTTCGAAAGCACCCGATGGTGAATAGTTCCTGGCAGGAAGATACAATTTTGCAACACGGCGATGTGAACGTAGCTGTAGCGGTTGCAATT
>DASQZL010000412.1:0-6143 GCA_035638715.1 Balneolaceae bacterium | reverse complement strand
CTTCGCCGAGTTACGCCTCGTGAGGAAAGCCTTTCAATATGCCGGCATCCGGATGGCGAATGTGCTGATCAACCTGGGATTAAACCTGTACCTGATTTTAGGGCTGGGATGGGGTATCGAAGCCGTCTTTATCGCCAATCTTGCCGCTTCAGGACTGACGACCCTCTTTATCTGGGTGTTGACGGCAAAAATGTGGCGGGGGAATTGGAGTGGGTATATTTTTCGCAAAGCGATTCGATTTGGCTTGCCTTTGGTGCCTGCTGGACTTGGATATGCCGTGAATGAAATGCTGGATCGATTTTTCCTGAACAATTACATGTCACAACAGACGGTTACGAACTTGTACGGCGCAGGTGTGCATCCGGCGGGTGTCGTGGGTATATACAGCGCCTGTTACAAGCTGGCCGTTTTCATGCTACTGCTCATCCAGATGTTCCGGATGGCCTGGCAGCCATTTTTTCTGCGGCACGCCGATGATGAAGAAGCCCCTGCCTTGTATGCCGAGGTTTTTCTGCATTTTAATGCCATCGCAGGCGCTGTTTTTTTGGGTATCGCCCTGTTTGCTCATCAGATCGTACACATTCATATTCCCATCCTCAATGCCTACCTGATCGATCCGAAATTCTGGAGCGGCCTGTCCATCGTCCCGCTTGTACTGGGCGCTTACTGGTTTCACGGCTGGTATATGAATTTTTCAGCCGGCATTTATATTGAAGAAAAAACGGGAATTTTTTCTCAGATTACCCTTCTCGGAGCCCTTATCACCCTTGGAGGATGTTTCCTTTTCATTCCGTATTTGGGTATGATGGGTGCTGCACTGGCTACGCTCATCAGTTATGGCTCAATGGCGCTGGTCCTCTGCTGGCGCGTGCAGCATGTTTACCCCGTGCCTTATCCTTACAAAAAAGTGATTTTTATCATGGCCCTTTCCGTAGGTTTTTATCTTCTGCAGGTTCCGGTCTCCCGTTGGATTGGAACCGAATGGATCGCAAATATTTTCCTCTTTTTAATAGGTGCCGGCGGAATTGCAGGTGTGGCTCTTGCAAGTTTGAAAAAATTTCAATTTTAGTTCGAAAAATTTTTCCTTTGAAAATAGGTTGGGAGGATTGAAAAGCGATGCCGTCACTCACAGTAATGCTGTCATTAAATAGAATCAAAATGAAAAAGGCCCCGCTGTGGTCGACGGAGCCTTTTGATAAATGCAAGTAGTGAGGACCTGGGTCCTCGATTATTTGCGATTTATTTGTTTTCCATCAGCTTTCGGAACTCATCGAGTACCGATTGGACGTGCTCTGCTGATGTATCTAAAAGTTGCTGTTCTTCGTCATTTAAATCAACCTCAATTATTTGCTTGATGCCACTTTCTCCCAGCTTCACCGGAACGCCCAAAAACAGGCCCTCGTGGCCATATTCGCCATCCAGATGGGCTGCTACCGGGACAATACGATTTTGATCGAGTACGATTGCCTCCACCATTTGTGCGGCTGCAGCGCCGGGAGCATACCATCCGGAAGTGCCCATGATATCAACGATTTCACCGCCGCCCCCCTTGGTACGTTCTACAATTTCCTGCAGGCGGTCATCATCAATAAATTGGGTTACCGGCATGCCGCCGATCGTCGTGAAGCGGGGCAGCGGTACCATGGTATCTCCGTGGCCACCCAGCAGCAGTGACTGAATATCTTTGGGTGAAACTTCCAGTTCTTCAGCGATAAATGAACGGAAACGTGCCGTGTCAAGAATGCCGGCCATCCCCATAACACGGTGACGGTCAAAGCCACTGGTTTCGAGCGCAACCTGGGCCATCACATCCAGCGGATTCGAAACAATGATAAGAATGGTATTGGGTGAATGTTCAACCAACTGCTCTACGACATTCTGTACGATGTTGGCATTGGTTTCAAGCAGGTCATCGCGGCTCATTCCGGGTTTACGCGGCACGCCGGCCGTGATCACGCACACATCCGATCCGGCCGTGTCTTCATAATCAACCGAGCCGGTTAGTTTGGTATCAAACCGGTCGATGGGCGAAGACTCCCACTGATCAAGCGCCCGGCCCTTCGAAGGATAGAATTTTTTCCCGTCTTTTTCCTGAACGATATCAACCATTACGACTTCTTTGGCAAAGTCTTTTTGAGCTACGGATAGAGCGACACTGGAACCGACATTCCCACCGGCTCCGACTACAGTTACTTTCATAGTATTTTGATTTGATTTAGATTTTATTTAGGGTTTGCTTTAAAAGCTATTAATATAATTTTTTCTTTGCATGATGCCGGATATCTGGATACCAGGGACCAGCATCCAGCATTCCGCCTCACGTTCCCTGCCGGTAGTCCATGCCCCACATCAACTTTTGGCGCAGGGTATCAAAATAGTTTTGCTTGGGCAGTTCAACCAGATCGATCGAAAAATCAGAACGCTTTATAAATACTTCCAGCGGATACCGGTCAACGTCGCAGGTTATGCCATCATAGGCAAAGGAAACCTCATGCATTTGCTTTTCAACGGTGATCTTCAAAGGCTTGTCAGAGGGAAGCACCAGCGGCCGCGTGGTAAGCGTGTGCGGGTTGATGGGGGTGAGCACCATCACATTACTATTGGGCATCACAATGGGGCCGTCGGACGATAAGTTATACGCTGTTGAACCCGTTGGTGAAGCAACAATCACCCCATCGGCCCAATACTCATTGATAAACATATTATCGAACCGGGCTTTCACCGTAATCATGGAGGTGGTGCCTCTCTTCGAAAAAAGGAACTCATTGAGTGCATGAAACCGCTGTCCCTCGGAATTTTCCGCCTGTAATAAATAGCGTTCCTTAAGGGAATAATTTTCTTCTTTTAAATGATTCAGCGCTTCTACCAGATTTTCTTTTTGCGTATTGGCCATAAAACCCAGCCGGCCACTGTTTACGCCTAAAATGGGTTTATGAATATCCCGAATTAATCGTGCAACATAGAGCATCGTCCCATCGCCGCCCATTGCAATGATGATGTCAGCCTTATCAATGGCTTTTTCTTCCGATTCGGTTACATGCGATGAGCGGTGATCCCTTCCATCATACAACTTTTGAAGTACCCGACTAAAAAAGACCTGCGCTTTATGCTTGTCAGCCCATTTGAGCGTTTTTACAAATGGTTCTTTTACTGAATACTTTTCAGGATTTGCAATGATTGCTAAATTCATCGTCAACGGCTGTCGCTTGATGAGGTTGTCGTATTGCGAAGATCAATCCACCAGTTAAATTTATTAAACGGCACATGCCGAACGCTTTTCCGGACCAGTGCTTCGGTCGTAAACGTAATTCTCAATAAAGGCATATCAGCCGATTTTATGTCTCTGTTACTGAATTCAAAAAAGCGATCCGCATAGATGGGAATATTCCGATTACGAACACGGCTTGAGTCCATTGAAAAAGTGATGCTTCGCTTTTTTAGCTGGCTTGACAACTGGCTGTAAAAGCTGCCTAAAAAAGGACTGCCCGTGTAGGGAGCGGAAAGAGAATCTGCCGATTGTCGCCCCTGGCTCCTCTGAAACAGCCACTGCATCCGGAAACTATTTGGCGGCAAGTATTGGAAAAAATCAGAGGCCTGAACAGAACTTAACGCTCCAGTCACGGCGCTTTCCGGCGTGTCTGCCCCGGAATTATAGCGCAAAATATAGGCCAATTGTCCACCATCCTGAATCAGCTGTAAATTATTGTCAATTTCTTTCTTTAGATTACCGCTGGCATTGCTAATCTGCTGGATTTGCTGCGGCCCCAGTTCCGGGAGTAAATCAATTTGACCGCGGCTCACGGCTTTAAGCAAGCTTTTCTCACTGCCACTCGTTACCATGTCGACCCGATTGAGCTTGGGTTTCGGCCCGCTGTAATTATTAAAACGGGCAAAAATGTAAAGCGAGTCAGACCGCTGCTGGGAAAAACGGAACGGCCCGGTGCCAACGGCTTCAAATTTTTTTGCTTTCGCCGATTCAGGTGGATAGATAACAGCAAAAGGACTGGCTAATTTTTGCAGAAAATGGTCATCCGGCTGCACTAATGAAAATACGATTGTTGAATCATTTTCTACCTTAATGCCGCTTATTCCATGCAATTGACGCGCGGATTTGCGAAATACCTTGTGCTGCTCCTGATAATATGGCTCAAACCCGCGAATATCCATAAACAGGCGAGCGGCATGGTCCGGAACGCTGTCTGTGGCCATGCGCTGGAAATCTTTTTTGATATCCCCGGCTACAACCCGACGCCCCCGGCCGCTGGAAAAAACGTCACTATCCTGATAAAAAAGATTGTGCTTTAACGTAAAACGATATATTTTATGATTGTCGCTGACCGTCCAGCTGCGGGCCATCGCAGGGATTATTTTACCACTTGCATCATACCGAACCAATCCCTCATAAACGAGTTGAACCGCCTGCATTTCGCTTGTATTTTCAATAAACAAGGGATCGAGCGAATGGATAGGCTGATTTTCACCTATTGTCAGTTCCTGAAATTCGGTACCACCCTGGTTTTGAGCAGCTGTCGTATCCGGCTTTTGGGAAGAGACAGGCGCATTTTTAACAACGATTGTATTGCTGCTGGTACTGCAGGAAACGACAATAAATGAAGCTATTGTAGCAGCAAGTATAATTGTGAGATGTGATAAATATTTTTTCGTCATTTTAAACTACCCACAGATTCAAATAATCATTCATTACCATTTCCTTTTAGCCCTTTGATCCCGCGTACCGCTTTTTCGTTCAGTAAATTAGTGTCATAGTTTCTGATTCGGCCGGTTTTCTTTTGATGTTGTTTAATGGCGATGTCAATTAATTCAAGCATTAATTCTTTCATATTCATTCCTTCTTCTTCCCATAAATAATACGAGAAAGATCCGGGAATCGTATTAATTTCATTGAAATATACTTCTCCCGTGTCTTCCTTGATAAGAAAATCAAGTCGCGCTACACCGGAAGCGTCAAAAAGACCAAAAACCTCTCGCGCAAGGGATTGAATATGCTGCGTTTTTTCGTCAGATATTTCTGCAGGAATGATGCGGTCTGCCGAGGCCATTCCTTTATCGCCCCCCTCTTCATTTTGGTATTTATCAGCAAACGAGAGGGTGGCCTCTTTGCCCAGCGGCTGTTCACAAACGCTGGCCCGGTGATCATCCGAGGTTCCCAATACGGCACAATTGATTTCAATGAGCGGCTCAACCGCTTTTTCAACCAGAAGACGTTCGTCGTAACGGAAAGCCGTTTCAATGCCCTCGAGAAGTTCATTCTTGGTGGTAGCTTTCTTCACCCCGATACTGCTGCCCAGCGTCACAGGTTTAACCATAAGTGGATAACCGGTTTCCTCCATCTTATTAATAAGTTCATCCTGGCTGGTTTCCCAGTCTGACTCCGAAAAGGAAATTTCATCAATTACGGGGATATCGCTGGCACGGCAGAAAATCTTCGTTCGCACTTTATCCATTCCCAGGCTCGAGGCAAGCACGCCGCTGCCGCCTACCGGGATATGAAACATCTCGCAGGCTCCCTGGAATGTACCATTTTCGCCCTCTGAACCGTGTAGGGCGGGTATTAACGCGTGGATGGGATAGGTCTGCGGACTTGAGAAAAAACCTTTTTTGTCCGTTTCGAGCAATGCCGGTTTCCCCATATCATTAAAGCTGAAGGTACACGGGACGGCCTGATCCCGTACCTTGCCCAAATCCTTGTAATGTTCCAGTTCCAAAAGATAGTCACCGGTAAGCCAGCGTCCCGATTTGCTGATATAAAGAGGCACCACCGTGTATTTTGTATCACGCAGTGCCTGCATGGCTTGCATGGCAGTTAATACTGAGACTTCGTGTTCGGGTGATCGCCCGCCAAAAGCCACGACAACATTTTTTTCACTCATTTTTTATGTCTTCGATGTATTTATACATAACCTGTTATAATAAGAAAAGATGATATGAGATGTAATAAAGAATCGCTGGCATAGTGATGCTTTCCGACGGAGGATTAATAAATACAAGTTTGATTCTGTGATTAATTTGAAATAATATGTTCCCATACTGCATTAAATTTCAGATCGAAGTCGGCGAAATGACAAATTGCAAATAAATGAGGCCTTATGATAAAAAAATTAAGTATTGTACCGGTTGCCGTT
>DASQZL010000411.1:0-3063 GCA_035638715.1 Balneolaceae bacterium | reverse complement strand
TTTAGTATTTCCGGCATGGCGCTTCGTTCTGAGCAAGCTATTGGCAATGCTGATGCCATTGCCTCCAGTAATATCTGCCCAAACGTTTCGCATGAGGAAGCAAATACAAAAGCATCGGCATTATGATAAAATTCAAGAAGTTGGCTCTGATTTATTCTGCCATGATAATGTACAAATTTACTCTTTGGATCAAATTTTTTCAGAGCCTTTTGAAGTAGAATGTGAGACTGCCTGTTCTCAATATTTCCTACCAAATCAAGAACTACTGCATAACCTTCCCTTCTAAGCGTATTTATTGCCTCAATAACATTCCATTGATGTTTGTAGATATTAATTCGAGACGCATATAAAATACGAAAGGGATTTTTAAAAGAATATGCATTAATTGGTAGTTGTTCTTTAGGTTCTTTAAAAAATTTAGGAGCAATTCCATGAGGTATTGTAACGACATTATTGCATCCATTTCCAATTTTCTCAAGTGTCACTTTCTTGGCTTCCTCAGAAAGAAATATCACCCCCCCAGCTCGCCTGTACGTATAAGCCTGTATTTTCTCCAGTAAAACGAGTCTGAATTTTTGAAATGACAGATTATATTTTTTTCTCACCTCATTATCAAATGGCTGCAAATTTCTATTCATGGTAACAAAGGGTCTAAAGCTGCCTAAATAACTGCCTCCGGGGATATACAATATATCATAATTTTTACGAGCGATGGAAGTTAAGGTGTATTGCTGCCAGTAAAATCGTTTCATAAGACATTTTTCAAGAGCCGGGTGCGAATTCAATCGGATCCCCTCTTTAGGCTCAATCTTTGACAGCATTTTTTTGTTAGACCATATATCAATGGATCTGATGCCCATTCTTTGCAAATCTAAAGCATTTAAAATTTCACTCAGATGCGTCACCCCTCCACCAGAGCTAATATTTGAAGCGTCAATCCCTATACGAATCATTGTATTTATTGTCTATAATTACTTCATTCAGTGTAGAGGCCCACGTCTCTGGTGTAATCTGTTTTGAAAGCTCATAGCTGCGCTCCCCCATAGAAAACAACTCTTCATCACTTAAGTTCACTATTTTTTTCATGGATCGACATAAATGTTCAACACTCCCTCCCCTTGTTAAATAACCATTATATCCATTTCGCACAAATGCGGTGGCAGCACCACATTCATAGGTAGTGATAATGGGCAGACCCGCTGCCGCCGCCTCATGAACTACTACTCCCCAGGGCTCTCTCCAGCTCGGGAGCACAAATATTCCATAATCACTCATAATTTCCGGCAGCTCTTTGGGTTGTACAAAATCCCGGATTATAATATTATCAAATTTTTTGAGCTTCTTTTTCAAAGGTCCATTTCCAATTAACGTAAGTGACCATGAAGTATCAGCTGAACGTTTAAGCTGTTGAAAAGCCAGGGCTAACTCCATGATCCCCTTTCGTTTGATAAAACGGCCCACATACAAAAATGATTTTGGATAATTTGTCTTGCACGACCTTTTTCGAGCTGACGAGAAAGCCGTTACATCGGCGGAATAAACTCCTGTTAGAATATTTTTCTCATTAAAACCCAGATTACGGGCATATTCAAACTGATATAAGCCGGGAATCCAAAGATGTGTAAAATAGCAAGGAGATAAGTATTTTAGATAAATCTTGCCTGCCCACTGACGGGGGGTCCCCTTCCAGTGATTATCAAGCCCACATAAAACAGGAACGCCCTTCTTATAATAGTAACGTGAAATATTTAAATAGACTTGTTCTTCCCAGCCTGCAACATAAACCAAATCCGGACTCAAGCTTATGGAAAAATCAACCAGTTCCTTATTAGAAAAGGATGAAAAGTCAAAAAGACAGATGCCCTTTTCATTTTGAAATGAAAAAGGGGCATTGCCACTGATCTGTTTCCTCACCACATAAAAGGTTCCTCCACATCGTTCAACAAATGCCCGCATACAAGCCATCCAGTAGCCGGACAAGCGACTATGCAATACTAAAATTTTCATATCTACTTCCATTTATAGAAATTAGTGCAAAAAGCAAAAGGAAAAAGGGAGTGATTGGATTTAATGAAGATTCTGCCCAAGCTTCAAACATACCTGTAAAAGTCATCGCAACCAGGAAAGGAAGAATAATGAAAAATCGGCTACTTTTTCGAACCACTCCGTATATAAAAAAGAAATATGCCAGAAGTCCAACTAATCCAGTATCTAACAGCATAGCCAGATAGGAATTCCAGACCCCGTACCAAAAGACCCCCTTTAATCCATGGCTCATGGCAAAATGGGCCATGTAGTATGCATAGAATGAAAACCCTCCCCCCAACCACGGTTGTTTGTAGATTTCCTGTATAGCCACGGGCCAGACAATGCTTCGTCCGCTGGCTGTGGCCAGTGATTGAGGGCGAATTAAATGTTTTAAGAAAGGGAGAAAATTTGTTATTAACCGTATTTCTAAAACCGCCACTATCACACCTATACCAAGGATAATCGCAATGGTTCTTCCCGAAAAACCTCGAAACAGAAAAATAGTTATTACTATGTATATGGCCAGAGAAGCATAGCCGGTTCTGGAGCCCGTAAAAAACAAGCAAATAATGATCAGAGCTTTTAAAAAGTATATTTCGCGTTCTGATAATACCGAATTTTTTGTTTTGAAATGATCAGTAAATACATACGCAATTACACAAAAAAGACTTAAAAAGTCGGGATTTCCCAAAAAGCCCTGCAGCCGACCCGACCTTAAAAAAACGGATGGATAAAGAAATTTTCCTATCAGCGATATAAACAGGGTTATTCCAATAATCAACAAGATGTGTTCATATAAATCAAATTCATATTCCCGGAGTAGATACGTAACAAAAACGAAGATGGAAGTGACAACAACAAAGTAGGATATTACTTCCAAAACACTGCTTATCATTGTCGGACTAAATAAGAAAGATGATAGAAGTCCGACGATAAAAAAGGGCAAAAAATAAATGACCCGAGAATCAATACCTTTTTCTCTGAATACAACAAGACTGCTTAACGCAAGCAGAATCACGGCATAAACGACTCTCA
>DASQZL010000410.1:0-3007 GCA_035638715.1 Balneolaceae bacterium | reverse complement strand
TGGCAATAGAAAATATCATCCCCGGCCTATCATAAGCGCTTCTATCTATCTGGAGCTCGATCCTTCCATTATGGAAAAAAAGTATAAGCTCATTACAAAGACATATGGTTTTGCAGAAAATAGCTGGGAGGCTTTAACAACGCCGCATGCTGAGGCTTTCCGGTCGTTCACGAACGCACATAATGCTAAAAAATATCTTGACAGCGGGGTGATGGAATCATGAAAGTTCTGGTATTATATGATTATCCCCCTACACCGGGCGGCCTGGCAACCCAGGGAGACCTGCTTTACCGCGGTCTTCGTGAAATTGGAGTGGATGTTCATGCTGTAAATTTTGAATCCAATCAGGAAAAGGAATGGTATTACCGGTGGTATGAACCGGATGTTGTGGTCGGGATAGGATACTGGGGGCACACTCCCCAGCTTATTCTGCACCCTCAGCGAAATGGAGCCCAGCCGGTACCCTGGCTGGTGGCCGACGGCTATATCGCCAATTACCAGAAAGTACTTAATGATCTTCCGCTTATCCTGGTAACTTCGCATTGGGTGAAGGAGATGTATGTTCGCGATGGGATTTGTGCCGATTCTATTGAGGTGCTCCCCGTTGGCTGCAATACGGATTCATTCATACCTCATTCCAGAAAAAATCCTAAAATAACAGCCGTGCGTGATGCATTTGGCATACGTCCTGATCAGTTAATGATCCTTACGGTAGGAGGTGATGCGGCCTCAAAAGGTGCACAGGAGGTCATGCAGGCACTGGCGATGATTGACGAGAATGCACCCGATTGGAAATATGTTTGTAAGGTATGGCCACAGCCAAGAACGGAAAGGCAAAATTCTGCTGATCTGGCAT
This sequence comes from Balneolaceae bacterium, assembly GCA_035638715.1. Taxonomy (GTDB): domain Bacteria; phylum Bacteroidota; class Rhodothermia; order Balneolales; family Balneolaceae; genus SMO-BIN1. Next base: position 2,151 of record DASQZL010000410.1, on the reverse strand, counting down.
TGGCCAAAAATCTGGGCATTGAGAGTAAAGTGTCTTTTGCCACGAATATCATTTCACGGAATTTTATTCCTTATTTGTTAGGCGCCTGTGATATTTATGCCGCCCCGTCCCGCCTTGAGGGTTTTGGGATGCCCCAGGTGGAGGCGGGAGCCTGCGAAAAGCCGGTAATCGGCATTAATGCCATGGGTATGCTCGATACCCTTGTTCACCAAAAAACGGCGTTGCTGGCAGGAGTTGCCGAAAAAATCGAGGTTGATCATGTTATACTTGGCGAAGAATCGGGCTTCGAAAATGGATGTAAAATAAAATTTGAAAAACCAAGGACGGTGGACTATCGGGCAAAAGTTCAAGACATCGCCCGGCATTTGCAGACGCTGATGAATGATGCAGCATTGAGAAAAAAAATGGGGCAGGCGGCGAGAAAGCGTGTAGTCAGGAAATTTGACTATCGAAAAGTCGCGAAACAATTTGTGCAAATTATTAATAAAAGACTGGGGATAAGCTGATTTGAATAAAAAAATGAACACTTCGGTCGATTGGCAAAAAATTAAGAAGGCTAAGAAAGCTGCTATAAATGTCCTTTTAAATAATGCTCATGGACCGTTCAATAAACTTCCCCGGACTGCAGCCTGGGGGTATCCGGAGCCGTATACAAGAGATTTATTACTTGCTATCCCGGGCTTTGCTGTTTCGGGCAATGATGAATTAATTAAAAGTACCCGAAGGGTTTTGAAGACGCTGGCTGAAAATCAGTCAGAACACGGGCATATACCATCCCTGGTCCATGATAAGGAAGATCGCGGAGCAAGTGACACCACCCCGTTATTTTTGCTCGGTGTGGGTATTTTCCGGAAATTAACGGATGAACGGGATTTTTTGCAGGAGGCGGTCGATAAAGCCATGTCATGGATGCTTTATCAGAGCCCGTCTGATCGTTATCTGGTGGCCCAACAGCCGACAACCGACTGGCGTGATGAACAGTGGGTTCTCGGCTTTGGGCTGTATGTTAATACATTGGTTTATAGTTATCTGCGGTTTTTGGGCGAGCATTACAGGGCCCAAAAAGTGAGTTATGAGTTCAGACGATTTACTGAACAGGAAGGTTTGGTTATAAAACATGAACCGTATTATGCCCTGTGGACCTACAAAGTACTTGGAAGCCGGCGATTTGATCTGCTTGGAAACAGCATCGCCATACTAAGCGGAATAGCCGCACCTACGCGAGCACGAAAAATGATTACCTGGATTGAAAAGGAATGTAGCAAAATGAAGGAAGCCGGTCAGCTGGCTTTTGATTTGCCTCCGAATTTATTTCCCTTTATTCAACCCGGAGATGCCGACTGGCATGAACGCTCCCTAATTTATAATAAACCCGGTGATTATCATAATGGGGGGGTTTGGCCATTTATATGTGGTTTCTATGTGGCCGCGCTGGTTGCAGCCGGGAGATTTACACTTGCTGAAGAAAAACTTGAGGCACTCACGGGCATCATAACTCTGTCAAAAAACGAGAATGTTTTCTATGGGTTTAATGAATGGTTAAAAGCTCAAAATGGGATACCGATGGGCCACGACTGGCAAACATGGAGTGCAGCTCTTTATCTGTACGCTGCAGTATGTGTTGAAGAAAGACGAACACCTTTTTTTGAAGATATACGCAAAGTATAAGTTTTTAGAAAATGAATTATTCAGGGATAATCTATCTTTATCTCCATTTGAGCATTTTTTTGAAACATAATGTGAGTACAAAATACGGATTCTGGATTTAGCGGATTCATTCGTATAAACAGGGATATCCGTTCTTGGTGTCACTTTTGAACGTGGAATAAAAAGTGCAACAATTGTCAATATAAAATGTATAATAAATGTGTAAAAATTTATCATTCATCAATTTTTGAGAGGTTCAAATATGAAAAGTATTCTTTTATTAAACCGAAGAGTGATTCAGCACATTTTCGGTAAATATTTATTAACGGGAGCGCTGATGTTAATTGTAGTTTTAGCAGCAATTCCAAAACAGGCCGAGGCTCAACACGCCAGGGTTAGTTTTCAGATTTTTTATAACCGATTGAGCCCTTATGGCAAATGGACAAAGTATGCTAATTTCGGTTTTGTGTGGGTGCCGAATGCAGGTCCGGATTTTGTCCCATA
>DASQZL010000409.1:0-2485 GCA_035638715.1 Balneolaceae bacterium | reverse complement strand
CTGACGGTCTCCGCACGGATAAATCCCCGTTCAAAATCTGAATGGATAACACCGGCCGCCTCGGGCGCTTTGCTACCCTTGCGAACAGTCCATGCCCGCGACTCTTTGGGCCCGGCTGTAAAATAGGTTATCAGCCCGAGTTCTTTATAAGCTGCGCGAATAAGCCGGTTCAACCCTGCACTGTCGATACCCATTTCCTCCAAAAACATTGTCTTTTCATCCTCATCCAATTCAGCAATTTCCGACTCAATTTTTGCGCAAAACATGACCACTTCATCGTCTTGCTCGGCCGCAATTTCCCGAACCGTATCTACCCACTCATTTCCAGAATCCAGGTCCTCCTCCGAAACATTGCAGGCGTACAAGACGGGTTTATCTGAAAGCAGAAAAAGATCCTTATAAGCCTCGCGCTCCTCTTTGTCAGCTTTAAAACTTCGCGCGGCCTCTCCCTTTTCCAGATGCTCTTTCAGACGTTTAATGGTCTCAAGCTTTCTAAGCGTCTCCTTCTCACCACTTTTAGCCTGGGTTTGCAGCTTGTCCAGTCGCTTTTCAACGGATTCCAAATCCTTTAGGATAAGTTCATCTTCAATAATACGAATATCACGTCCGGGATCAATGGAACCTTCAACATGCACTACATTCGGATCATCAAAACAGCGTACCACATGGACGATTAAATCAACCTCCCGTATGTGAGAAAGAAAAGCATTGCCCTTGCCCTTACCTTCTGAGGCACCTTTTACCAGTCCGGCAATGTCAACAAATTCAACACTGGCCGGCGTTTTTTTCCTGGATTCAACCAGCTCGTGCAGGTGATCCAGTCGCTCATCAGGCACTGGCACCACGCCCACATTCGGATCGATTGTGCAAAATGGAAAATTCGCCGATTCGGCACCGGCATCGCTCAACGCATTAAACAGGGTTGATTTACCAACATTCGGCAAACCAACAATTCCGCATCTGAGACTCATATAAGTCTAAATATATTAATAGGTTATAGATATAATTTTCGACCTGTGATTTAAAGAAAAGATATCGTTTTCTCAAAAGATCCGCAGGAATAACCGGGTATATTTATTAGCATTGGGATAATACCTGTCCTCTGTATACCACGCTTAATTATCAATACAGATTTGCTGAATAAATTCTTGTTCAGGTAATGTAACAGCAGTAAGTTTCCCGTATCCGAGCGACTCATAAACACAGCCGGTATCGATTCCAAGCATATTGGGTTTTCGTATGGGATGAGGGCGGGGTGTATGACCAAATATCACCGTTTTTTCCCAAGGTGTTTCAAAGGCGTTCAGATGCGAGCGTTCCCATAAAAATTCACGAACCTCGTTTTCATCCTGCAAGCTTTCTCTAATTGTTTTTCCAGGAGACAATCCTGCATGAACAAAGAAATAATCTTCTGTGTTATAATACATTTTAGTTCGCTTGAAAAAATCAAGATGTGCGGCTGGAAAGCTCATATCATCATAGGTCGCCGCATAGGAAGCTAATGTTGATTTACCGCCGTTCATCAGCCATAAATCGAGCTCATCATCCATATAGGCATCCAGCAACATCTGCTCATGGTTCCCACGCAAAAAAATACATTCCCTGTTCTCCTGCAGTTCCAGAAGTCGGTCCACGACACCATAAGAATCAGGACCCCGGTCGATATAATCTCCCACAAAAACATGGGTATAATCAGAATAATCTTTCAGCTTTTCCAGAAGAGCATTTAAGGACTTCGCACATCCATGAATATCTCCTATAGCTACGTATTTATGATCTGCCACTGCTCTGTATTAATTTATTGATGATTCAATGAGTCCACGACCCTTTTTCTGGATTTTTCCTTCACTTTGCAAACGTTCAAGAGCTGCATCAAGTATACCATTAATAAATTTGCCGGAATTTGATGTTGAATAATCTTTTGCTATTTCGATGGCTTCATTAATCGTCACTTTTGTGGGAATTTCTTCAAAATAAAGGAATTCACAGATAGCTACACGAAGGACAATCTTATCAACAACAGCCAGCCGGCCAAGGCGCCAGTTTTTGATATGGTTTTGAATTATTTGATCCAGCTCATCTTTATGATTGACGGTCTGGAAAAAAAGTCTCTCAGCAAAAGAATAATTTTTTCTGTCGCCACTAAAATGGGGTTTAATAATGGTATTAAATAATTGATTTGAGTCGCTGCCACTTAAATCTTCAGCATAAACTGCCTGAATTACCAATTGTCTCGCTTCGCGTCGTTGAACCATTTATAAATCTATTATTTGAAAGCGTAAAAGATACGAAACGTAGTATTCAGCTAAAAGGAATGATCAACATTATTTTTGATAGAGGTTGCCGCTACACGAATGATTGACTATATTTGGGCCGGGATGGGTGATTAGCTCAGCGGTTTAGAGCACCAGCTCGACAAGCTGGGGGTCGCAGGTTCGAATCCTGCATCACCCACCATTCTTATCTTAAATCATTGCGTGCCAAT
>DASQZL010000408.1:0-3180 GCA_035638715.1 Balneolaceae bacterium | reverse complement strand
GGTGGATCTGTATAAATATCTTACTTCGTAAAATTTACACTCTGTTTGGTTTGGCTCGTTCCTCTTCTATATATTTTATCAAGAAGGGAAAGAGCTATCTTCGCCTGTTATTTTATTATCTAAAGATCACAGCTTAAAATAGAACAGAGCTGGATAAATGTCACATATAGTAGTGTGGTTGAGATTGAGGAAGTATAGTGGCTTTTTAAAAATTCTGTATCATCGTAAATACCTATATCAGTCAGCTATAAACTAAGAGTTCACCATGACTCATAATAATAGAATTATAATCGATTAATTCGGTGGGACAAATGAAAAAGTTATTTGCTTTTTTACTGCTTGCCACCGTACTTAGTCACTGTGGGAAAACTAAAAATTCTACTATCCGTGCTATTAATCCTGTGAGCGTCAAAAATCTTACAGGTGACCTTTCTTTGGGCAGGTACCTGTTAACCTGTTCGGATTCTCATTTAATTGCGAGCGATAATAAAACAAACAAAATAAGCATATTTAACTATAACGGTTTAGCCGCTTCACAAGTAATCGGACGAACAGGACGAGGACCCGGGGAGTTTAATAATCTCATGTATACGGCCGCCGATGGGAACCATCTGTACGTAGCCGATCCGGGGAATCGCAGAATAGCGGTTTTTAATATGGACGATTGGTCGCTGGATTCAACTATTACGAAGATATCTTCGACAACCCGCTTTGCAGCCGCTGGTGGCTATCTTTATCTATTCGCCCCCCGCGCCGGGAATCCATCTCCTTTTATGAAGGTTGATACAGGCCATAAAGACCATAAATCCGTTACCTATTTCGGCAAATGGATGAATCCCAAGCGACCACGGGGGTGGGAGCAATATATTTTGTTGTTTTACCATCATACCGTTATTGCTGTTTCAAAACTTAAACCTATCGTCAAGTTTTATAACGAAAATGGCAAACTCCTTTCGATGCAAAATCTTGCTAAAGATAGGGCCCTTGCCCAGGCTTTGGCCTATAAAAAAAGATTTCGACAGAATCCAGCCAATCGTCGCAGTGCCGTCATTTTATTTCAGGATGCGGCCATATTTACGAATAATCTAATTCTAAATTTTAATATGCATATCAATAAAAGAAAATATACATCAAACAATTATTTAGTCTATAGAATAAATGGTAATCAACTACAAAAAGTCGGTGCCTTTAAAACAAATATCCATGGAGGTTTTACACACACTTTTTGTATTCATGGAAATAAATTATACAGTAATGGCGGCTCGGGTGGCATAAATATATTTACTTTTGACCTATCGTTTTTAAATAATCATAAATAGCCGTACCCATCTGGATAAAGACATAGACCAATGATGATTAGGAATTATAGATGAAAATAACTGTAGAAAGGTTTTTGAAATTTATCTAAGAATATGTTTAGAGATTATCATAAATATAGCCTTTTCATTCAATATCGTACTGCAATCATCAGATTGGAGGCTAATCTTTAAAAATAAATAAAACAAACGGTGGTAAATGATGAAAAAGTTAATCTTTGATGAGTTGGAAAACACCCTGGATCGCGAGGATATGCGTAATATTATGACCGGGAGCGGGGGGAGTACTACTGGCTGTTATACATGTGGTAGTGGAGGATGTGCACCATACACTGGATCTGGTTATGGTGGCTGGACCAACTGTACTCCAAATGGTTGGGGGGCATGCATTTTGTCTGGAGCTGCCTGTACCGGTTAATTATTTGGAAGTAGCATGTCTTAGTATTTAACACGCGATAGGTCCGGACTTAGATAATGTGTCTATGCTTGACTTGTGTTAAATTTGATATATTGGTAACTGCATTGGTACGATGAGTGTACATACAACAAATGTGCTATTCTGCAAACAATACCACAAGGTAAAAAGTTATGGTTTAAATTAAACAGGTCTTATCGTAAATCTATCGCCTCTTAAAATAGTGTACTTTTTTATGATAGAAGAATACTGAATAGTCTTTAGGGACAACATAATATTAATAATGGCTACAATTTTTTGCACCTACGATAAAAGATAAGGGTTGGAAAGATAAATGAATACTATTTAAGTAATAATAATATTGGTCGCTTGGCAAGAAGCAGATATAAGCTACTGAAATACCTATTCAAGATTATTGATTATGAAAAAGATATTATTGCTGGGCACTTTACTTCAAATGCTTTGTATTAGTTGTTCGCATAAAAACCCGGTAAAGGTTCCGAAGAAATTTCGGTCATTAAAAAATTTAAAAGTATATTCGCTAACGAACCAGCATCCGGATACGATGCGCCTGCATCGCCAGCAGGTATTCGGGAATACCGATCGGCATCCGCTTGGGCATGTGGGTCCCGTGGCGGTGGATGCTGCAGGGCGCGTGTACATCGCCGATGATAAACAAAACGATATTAACGTCTATAAACCCAATGGGCAATTCACTAATCAGCTGGGGCGGAAGGGTAAAGGGCCCGGAGAATTTCAAGATATCTGGGATATGAAAATACATAGCACTCATCTTTATGTGCTCGATGCTCAGCTTTTCAGGATTTCAATCTTTGATTTGCATATATTCCAGTATATAAACTCTTACAACCTTTCTTTTGAAGGTCGCCAAAACGTCCCGCCATGGTGGAGTAGAACGCAAAAGAAGGGGCTGTCTTACCAGCCACATCATCTATATATGCGACCGGATGGGTCTTTTCTTGTCTTGTTTAGTGATAATAATGTGGCACGGCCTAATAATATTGAAGGAAGGACATACGAAGCTTCCATATTCAGTCCGACCCAAGACAACTATATCGATACCGCAAACGATCTGCTTTCCTTCCGTTGGACGGGGCAGGTCCTGGTCCATAAAGAAAAGAGAGGAATGATTGTCCTGTTCGGGGTCCCCTACAAACCCAGTTCAATATTTGATTTTAAGAACGGGACGTTCGTAGTTGGATGGTCAAAGAGGATGTTGTTTAAATTTTACAATCAAAACCTGGCCTATCAACGGTCAGTATATTATCCTTACTCTAATGTTCCATTTCATTTGAAAGATGCACTTACGTATTATTATAAACAAGCTCCTAAAAGCATTATTCGCGCAATCAGAAGTGACAGTTTACCTCAAAAATGGCCGGCATTTAATGCACTGAAACTCGATGATAAAGGACGGCTTTGGGTTTC
>DASQZL010000407.1:0-5294 GCA_035638715.1 Balneolaceae bacterium | reverse complement strand
AAGATCCCCGGCACTATAATGCGCTGTATTGGTTTATCAACCGGGCGCTGAAGTGGCAGCAGGCCGATGAAGAGGTTAAATCGCTCGAGAAGAAAATTAGCAGCTATGAAAATGACATTGAAAAGGCACTGAAAAAATGCTCGCAGCTGACTCAAAAATATAGTCTGCCACCGGTGGGTGATTCCTCCGGGGCCAAAGCCCGATTCAAGCAACTTCGAGATCAGGAAAACAAGCGCGAGGACGCCCAAGAAAAAATAGCTGCAAGGGAAAAAATTATTCGGGAGAAAGATAGCCTCATACAAAGGAAAAAAAGTGATGTAGCATCCATTTACCAAAAACTTAAGGTTGAGGTAGATCAAAAGGATGAGATTCGCGCATTGCTTGATCTGCTCGAAAAATATAATGAGGCCAAACAAGAAGTCCAGGTGAGCAGGCAGCGCTTGGCAGAGGCAAAGAATGCGATGGAAAATCACTCTGGTTATGCCAGCGAGAAGGCGCGAATCGAAGAACTCAAGCTCGATCAGGCGAAGGATATCGTCGCGGAATGCAAAGAAAAAGCCGGCGAGCTGGAAAAAATAAATCAAAAAATTACAGAAATTGAGACGAAAATAAATTCGAAAAAAGAGGGGAATTCGCTTGAAAATGCACTTGGAGAGCGTGACGAGGCCCTGCTGAATTTAAAGCAGCGATACAACGAAAACCTTTCCTCCGTAACCGGTCAGCTGCTGGTTGATCACCTCAAAGACAAAATGCGTGAGCAGAACAGGCCGCCGGTTTTTAGCCGGGCGAACCAGCTGTTCAATCGCATCACCAAAGGACACTACTCTATTGAAATTAATGAACAGACCGAGCAGTTTATCGCCTACGATACCTTATCGCGGGTAAATAAAAAGCTCAGTGAACTATCCACGGGAACGCGTATTCAGTTGCTTTTGTCAGTGCGGCTGGCATTTATTGAAATGCAGGAGTCGGCGCTGAAGCTGCCTATCCTGGCAGATGAGTTGCTTGCCAACAGCGACGACCGGCGCGCGCAGGCCGTCATAGAGGCGCTGACGGAAATCAGCCGAGACGGCCGGCAGATTTTTTACTTCACTGCGCAGAATGATGAAGTGAGCAAATGGCAGTGGTTTCTGGCGGATGCTGAAACAGTCGACTTTAAAATATTCACCCTGCAGAACGGCCACGAGTATTTCAACAGGCGCGACCGTGAGGTACCTGATGTGCCGGACGCCCTATCTTTTTTTGAAGAGGTCCCCCCGGCTAACGGACATACGCACGCTTCGTACGGGAACGAGCTGAATATTCATCCCTACAATTTATTGCTGGATAAACCATCACAATTGCATCTCTGGTATTTGATTGATGATTTAAAGGTGCTGCATCGGTGCCTGAGCCGGCAAATTGAGCGGTGGGGGCAGCTTGAAAGTATTATACAGCACAGTGGAACGATCGAGGGACTTGATGAGGAACAATTCAACCGGTTGAAGGAAAAAGTTCAGCTGCTCAGCCGGTTTCAGTCTCTTTATCAGCGGGGACGGCCCCGGCCGATCGACCGGTCCGTGCTGGAGGCGACCTCGGCCGTAACGGAAAATTTTATTGATGAGGTTTCGGCTTCACTGCAAGCGTGTAAGGGGGATCCTGAAAAATTGCTTAAATCGCTTCGAAAAGGTGACGTATCGGGTTTTCGGAGCCGCAAAATAGAGGAACTTGAAAGTTATTTGCTGAACAAGAATTTTATCAGTACTCACTCTCGACTAAATGAAAAAGAAATTAAAGAGCAGATGCAGGCTAATATTTCAAATTCCGATATATCTCCACAAGAAGCCCAGAAATTATTTAACAGGATCTTAAATAGAGAACAGACCGAATGAATTGGCATTTATACGTTCTCTGTGAAACTCCGGGAACTTCTCTTAACCGCTCTGCAATACTTTTTAATCAATCATGAAGTTGGCAACGATTTTAAATTTCTAAAAAATGCCTGTAATTTTTCTATTTATAGACGGCGTGGGGCTGGGCGAAGCGGGCCCGGATAATCCACTGACTGATGAATCACTGAAGGGCTTTTCATTCATTAGCGGTGGTAAGCCGCTCACCAAAAAGGCAGCCGAAGTCCATAAAAAAAATCATGTTTTTGCTCCTGTTGATGCCACCCTCGGCGTGAAGGGACTGCCGCAAAGCGGCACAGGACAAGCGTCGCTTTTTTCCGGTGAAAATGCGTCCAAATTGATCGGCAAACATTTTGGGCCCTTCCCGCACTCGGGGACCAAGCCCCTGCTGCGCGAGCGAAGTCTTTTTAAAAAAGCGCAGGCCCGGGAGAAATCCTGTATGTTTGTAAATGCGTATCCGGATGTCTTTTTTCAAAGGGCGGGAAAACGCAAACGTTGGACCTGCACTACGCTGATGACAAAGAGCGCGGGCATTCGCCTTAACACACTGCAAGACGTTAAAGCGGGAACAGCTGTAACGGCGGATCTAACCCAGGAGGCCTGGCAAAAAAAATTAATGCTTGATGTGCCGATTATCACACCCGAGGAGGCCGCAAACAGATTAATTAAACAGTCGGTTAATTATGATTTGTTGTTGCATGAGTATTATCTGACGGACAAGGCGGGCCACAGCAAGCAAAAAGCGAAGGCGAAGAAATTTTTGGGCCATTTCGATCAATTTTTGTGGAAACTCATCCGGTCCAAGCCGGAATCTGTGACTATCGTTTTATGCAGCGATCACGGGAACATCGAAGATTTGTCGATAAAACCGCACACGCTGAACAAGGTGCCGCTTTTTGCCTATGGTCCGGGCGCCCCCGCTTTTGACTCGGCAAGCAGCATTTTGGACGTCACGCCGGGAATCCTTAAAATTTTATAAAGTTTTTATTAATGCGCCGGTCAGTGAGCTTTTTTGGGATGTAATTCGTAATATTTTTTCCTGTACTTCCGGACATATTTTTTGACGGCTCGTTTGTAACTAAGTTGGGGCGCCCCCGCCTTTCGGTGCCAGTGGATAAGGACCTTGCGGGTGCCAGCCGGAATGACGACCTGTCCACCTTTAACAGGCAGCGACCTGCCGTCTGCACTCACCGATTCCGTCTGCATAAACCACGGCAGATGCAGAATCACCTGATCCGGCCGGTTCGATTGCAGAAAATGATTATTCAGCGTTAAAAGGGCTTTCCCGGGCGAAAAATGCAGTCGCATATTGACCTGCCCAAAATAGGTGGGCGCCCGCAAGACCTTAATCGTTTGTCCATTTTTGACCCAATCGGGCGAAAGGACCGAAAACAGGTGCAGGTTGCCGCCCTGCTCACGAACCATCATATTGCGAATAAGCGTGCGGTATTCGGCGGCAAACCACCCGTGCGGGGCCAGATCGCCCCCGGGATCACGGTTCTTCCACGGGGCCACAACATACTCGAAGCCGTCATTGGTCGAACCGGTGTGCACCAGCGTCGCGTAAAGCTCCTTGAGGGCCATCTTCTGCTCGCCCCGAATCACTTCCGTTTCGGTATTTTTGAAGGTGATATAATCATGCATATAGATATAGCCGTCCGATTTATAAGTCATAATGCCCTGCCGGTACTTGTTGCGGGTATTCATGAGCGTAGCCGTAACCATCGGGCTATCAGGTTTTAGTACAATGCCGGGGTAGTCGGCCATCATGTTGCCCCAGTCGTCGCCACCATAGGTATCCAGGGCCGGCGGGATATAGCCGTGGGTGCGGGCCGTCACTTTTTTCAGGCGTTTCAACAGGGCGCTGTGATAATCGTTGTATGCTGTTTGAAACGCCTTGGCATCCTGCGGTTTGCCCAGCGCGTGGGCGATGGGGATGATATTTTTCAGCCCGTCGAGGGCAAGAAAGTTCTGCCCGGTAATGTGGCCGCTGACCCGCTCATTATCGTGGGGGTTGGTCTTGGGAATCAGGTGAAGCGGATCGCGGGCGCGGGCTTTTTTCAGCCAGCCGACCGCCTTTTGAATCTGCGGGTAGACCTTCCGGGCAAAAGAGGTATCATGGCTCAGCCGAAAATGCTGCCCGTAGACGAACAGGGCCTCTCCCCAGCCGTCAAACTGTCCTTTTTGGGAGACAAAATTTCCGTTTGGTTGCTGCCAGTGGCCGAAGAAATCCAAATTTTGCCGGGCGAGCTGCGGGTACCCGGTCAGATCATACATCCGCGTGATATAAGATCCATCCCGCAGCCAAAACGCGTGATATTGAAAATCATTGACTTTTTGCACATAGTTTCCTTTTTCCTGGTCTCTTGCCATCAAATCATACACCAGGCTGGCACGGAAGGTATGGTTGACCTTCGGTTCCGGCACGCTTATGTGGGTGCCTTTATTGAAAATGGCCGACCATGAGGCAACGGTTTTCTGCAGATAGTCCGAAAAATTGGCCTTTTTAAGTTTTCCCCGTAATGGGCTGTTTGCAGGAAAAGGCTTATAGGGCATTTTGAAGACCAGCGAAGTAGAATCTCCGGGAGCTAAACGGGCGGCATATTTTACCAGGCCTACGGGCGTGTCGGGGGTGATGGTTCGGTGGGCCGCCCCGGGCAGCCGCATCATTTGCTGGGGCGCCGGCCGGCCCGAAAATTCATAGATCACGTCATTATCTCTGAGCAGGGCGTCCCGGCTGAACTGATAGTTCCAGTTGCTGTTAAAATTCACCCCGTCCTGCCCGTAATCACCCGGTTTGGCCGGAACGACGGGCAAATGCCCCCGGTTAAGACCGTTCAGTTTATTGCTGTAGCGGGTTCCCACAGCCCAGCGGGCCGTCTCGGGACGAAGCGAATGGTTCTTCATGGTTACCCGGATAAAGTTCATCATGGGACTTTGGGGATTTCCATCGAGGGTGGCGGCAAAAGCGGTTACCCTATAAGAAATGCCATTTTTAGTGAAGTGGTATTGTACCACCGGCAGGTATCCTTTCTTCAGCGTGCGTATGCGATGGTTGACCGGCTTGAGCGAATCCCCATAGAAAAAGACCAGGGTCCCATATCCGGTGCCGATATCTCCTTTGGGAGTGATCATCGTCCCGTCAAATCCGTTCATAACCCCTATCTCATCGGTCGGGTGGCTGTAATAACAAAACGGCTGGCCCGTCTGATCAATGGCCGGGCTGACCATATTCCATTGTTGGGCAAGAGCGTTGTTCCCAATTCCCAACACTATTCCGACAATAATTGCTAAAGCAAGACTTAGTTTATTCATGTTTCTTCCCCATTTCTAACTATTTATTTAATTTTTAGCAGCAATCATTGTTAATTAACTATTATGATTGGTAATGTCCAAATTTAATTC
>DASQZL010000406.1:0-4505 GCA_035638715.1 Balneolaceae bacterium | reverse complement strand
ACTTTATGTACCCATTTACCACTGTTATCCGAGGGGTGCGTGTTATATATCTTCATCGCGTGATGTGCTTGATTCATTACAGAATCGGCAATGCCCCATCGGATAATATCCCAGAACCGTTTATTTTCATAACAGAATTCCACATCTCGTTCCTGATGTATCTCCTTGCGCATGGCAGCCTGAGACATGCCGGGCTGTAAATCCGGGAGACCAGCCCTATGCCGAACTTTATTGACAGCATTATAAACCGATGCGTTGGGGCCTACCGCTTCATTTTCAGCTTCGGCGTAACCCAAGAGGACCTCGGCATAACGGAAATAAATCCAGTTTTGGCCACTTTTAGCCCCCCCGCCAGGCCTTACATTCGGATTTAACTTCTTCTTAGAATAATACCCCGTATTACCTACATCTTTAGAGTCAAAATCAATTTGATTTTTTGACGGATGTACTTTGTTAATCCATGTATAGATGGTATCCGGTTTCGACATCCAGTTCATATCATAAGGGGCTCCGTTATAGACAATCCAATCGTAAAATCTTTGTCCCCTGTTTTTATATGGGTTCTGGGGGTCATAACCCGAGTTAGAGGCACTGATCGGCTTCCCATTGGCCATATAGAATTTATTTACTAACTCCTGGGTTGGATCGTAATTCCCCCATGTATAATAACTTCCATTAATCCATACCGGACCTCCGTATTGTTCATAGCTTGAACCTTGTGAGGTATTCGCAACAATTTGTCTATCCCATATAACCGAAGAATTATACTCATTTTTTGTGTACCAGAGAGTTTTTAGATTAGGGAATAAACTATAAGGATGGCCGTCTCCCCACTGGTCAATAAATTTCTTAAAGGTTTTCGCTGCGGCAGCCCATCTGCTCACTTTATAATTTCCGAATCCACAGCACTTATTAGGATTTGAACCAACCGCCGGGACAGGAGCATTATAAGCCGGGCTGGCTGCATAAAGTTGAATCCAGCCTTTTAACATTCGTGCTGCACCAAGTGTAGCCCTTCCTGCATTTTTATCCCCCTTGTTATATTTAACTGCCAGATAATCGTCATTTATAATTGAATCCAGCTGCGTAACAAGGAAATCATAGGTTTGTTTGAAGGTTGCCCGGGCATTGTAAATTTGAGAACTATCCATGGTAGCCCGATGAAGGGGTTGTGTAATAATAGGGATACCACCAACATGCATCCACAGACGTGTGTACCAAAATGCTCTTAAAAACCGGGCTTCATCAATCCGCTTGTGCATCCAAGTGGCCGAAAAGTTCTTTGAATGCTTTTTTACTTGTTTTATAAAAGTGTTGGCTTTTCTTACCTTCGTATAGGTTTCGTTCCAGTTCGTTATGTCACCCGGTCCTGTATCTCCCCCCCAAATGGTATAATTGTTATCAGTGCTGACAATCCCCTTTTTCCAATTCCATGAGGTGTAATAAAAACCTGCATCATTAAAATCAGTGAAATTATCCAGGCTTTCCGGCTGATTATACAAGATTTTTAAATTGTCATAAACATCATTAAGAAAGATATCGGCATTTGACTGGGTCGACCATTGCGTTTGGTTTGTCAATTTTTGTTTATCGGGACGATTAAGATAACCTGCAACACCCTTACAGGAATAAAGGCTTACCAATAATATTACGCCTGCGAATAAAAAGTATGTTATTCTTTTGAAAGAAATCATAATAAACCTCACTGATTAGTAATATAATTCTAAAATTTTATATTTATGCCTGCTATATATCTCGTCATAATCGGATACCCTGTACCAGGAGCACCAGAAGTATTATTCTGAGGATCCATAAAATTAATTTTACTAAAGGTTAGCAGGTTGTGCCCTGACACATAGAAGCGCAATTTTTGGATGCCCAGTTTGGTTGTAAGATGAACCGGAAGCGTGTAACCAAGCACGGCATTTTTTAATCTCAGGTAGCTCGCGTTCCACACCCAGAAATCGGAATACTGCGTATTGTTTGATGATGGCGAAGGTGTTGCTCTCGGATAGCGGGCATTTTGATGATTCGGGGTCCAGCGGTGATTATAATATTCATAGGCTGAATTACTCCCATTATTGAAAAATGGAACCGTTAAAAAGCCCTGTACATCTTTGCTGACCATTCCTGCTCCCTGGAAGAACAGGCTTAAACTCAACCCCTTCCAGCTAATTTGTGGGGTGAACCCAAAAGTAATTTCGGGGTTGGGGGGATATCCTATTGGTACGTTATCTTTTTGATTAATCTTCCCGTCACCATTCACATCAGCATATTTAATATCACCGGGATGAATAGTTCCAAATTGTGTTATATTGTATCCGTCTTTACTATTTATAACACCATCCCCGTTTTTATCGGCCTTCTTAGAAAATATTCCTATCGCATGTAAGCCAAACGGCGTTTGGTACGCCCGTCCCGTTCTTCTGCGATGCGGATTATTATAAGTTGTTGGTGTTTCAAAGATCTGGAGCATTTTGTTATGCGCATAGCTGAAATTACCCTGGAAACTAAAATTAAATCCATTTCCCAGATTATCATTTGTTTTCAGGGAAACATCAACGCCGTTATTCGCCATTATACCTGCATTTTCTTGTGGTAATGAGAGCCCATATTCGACTGGAACCGTAACAGCCGGAGGCAATAACATACGGGTTCTCTTATCGTGGAAATAATCAAAACTAAAACTAAGTGAACTATTAAACAACTTTGCATCCAATCCTACATCCGTTTTGGTAGAAACTTCCCACGTAATATTATGATTCGCTTCCCGGGGTATATAAGAACCCGAGACCAAATTGTTATTACCAAAAGCATAGGCATTGCCATAAAGGTTGTATCCGTTTAAATATTGATACGGTGAAGTTGTAACGTTTCCGGATTTACCCCATGACCCCCTGAGTTTCAAAAAGTTTAAAAAAGATGGGACTAATTTTCTTAAAAACTTCACTTTAGATAAAATTATTCCCCCCGATACTGCAGGAAAATAACCGAACCGGTGTCCGGGAGCAAACAAATAGGTCCCGTCATAGCGACCAGATGTCTTTATGAAATATTTTTGGTTGTAGTTATAACCAAATTGATATACAAAACCAATCCGACTACCGCTTGACATATAACCCCCATTATTATAGTATTTTCTATTTGAGGGCCCCATATTTAATTCATCTAAATTTATTTTAAAATGATTACGACTTGCATTAAAGGTATGATAGTCCTGATAATGCCCCTCTGCAACAAAGAGCCCCGTTATGTTATTTTTGCCAAAATTGTTTTTGTAATTTAAATATCCCTGATAAGTAAACTGTTGCACTTTATTATATTGTTCATAAAGATAGGTATAAGTCGGCGAATTACCTTCAGACGTAGAAATTCCCTTTGAGAATGTGGGGGGATTGGTTGACGTATTAATGCTCCAATAATAAAAGGGGCGGTGATAATTTTTGATGAAATTATGTTCCGGATTGTAACTAAAAACGGCCTTGGCACTTAACCCTTTAAAAAGTTTTTGTTTTATTGATATTTTAGAATATATCTGATCGTTGCTACTATCCTGATATCCACCAGATTTAATCATACCTATAGGCGAGTTTCCTTCGGATTGCCCCCACTTGCCATTACTATAATACATATTCAAAATTGGTTTATATTTGAAACCCGTTCTGAATAAATGTTGCACACTCGTTCCTGCATCAACCGAGCTCGTTTTGGCTATAGTTCCAATCACAGATAAATCAACCTTCGTTGTGGGGGTAGCTTGCGCATTCACACTTACTGTGTAGTTATACCGATGATAATTGACATTAGGAAACATGCCATCTTCATTGTGATAACCAAATTGTCCATAATACGTAATATTATCTGTACCACCACTAATTTGCATATTCCCATTGGTCATCGGCGGATGCAAATTTTCATATTTCTTGCCCGCGTTATTGGTGATCGGATACTTGTCAGGATTTTTGGCGTGCAACTGCTTATAGTTTGATATAAGCTTCTTTGAAAATGGAAGATTTTGCCCATTCGGGTTAGCATTTAAATAAGCCTCGTTTTTTAACCGCATAAAATCCTGAGCTTTAAGCATCTTGGGATAGTAGGTTGGAGTTTCTGTCCCGTAATAAGCATTAAATGATATGGAAGGCTTACCGGCTTGCCCTTGTTTTGTTGTTATTAAAACCACACCATTGGCACCTGACATACCATACTGGGCTACGGCCGCTGCATCTTTTAATACCGAAACGGATTTAATAGAGCTTGGGTCTATATTTTGAAGTGCGCTGTAGTTTCTTTCAATACCATCTACAACAACTAAAGGCTTACTATTACCCGTTGTTCCTATCCCTCTGATATGGATAGTTGGGCTGTTGTGGCCAGGTTGTCCTGTGTGTGCCCCTACACTGACGCCTGAAACATTTCCAGTTAATGCCTGTGAGGTATTTTCTACGGGTTGCTGTGATATTGAACTTCCATTTACCTGGCTAACAGAGCCTGTTACATTTTGTTCT
>DASQZL010000405.1:0-3464 GCA_035638715.1 Balneolaceae bacterium | reverse complement strand
AAAAAGCGCAATCCGCTCAACGCGCTGGCGCAGCTGTTAGGGGCACTGCCTTTGTCATTTTTTAAATACAGCAGATAATCTTCGATCATCTCTTTGGCAAGCTGATCGGGAGATTGATGGTAGTGCTTGGCAATGCCTGTGACGGCGGCCAGGTAACGTCGCTGGGTGTTGTCGGAAAGATTTTCAAGTTCCATGGCCCTGATCATCTTTTGACGTAATTCGGTCATGTTATACCTCCTTGGTTTGGGGTTAAAACAACGTGGAGGCATATTACATGATCAGGGCAAAAAAGATGACCGATAAGGTGGAATTAGAGACATTTTTGGGGAGCCACTCTATCTTTGTTATAATTTATAAAAAAGACAGAGCGAAGCGATTCCTTATTTTTAGATGATTTATAAATCCGAAATAGGAAATGCTGAAAAACTTGTAGGAACCTGCAGGGAAGCTACCGCGAAGCGGTTTCGTACATCTGCTATGTATCTTAGCATTTGACATCACCTAAATTTTTATGATATCCATTTGAACTGAACCGCTTCGCGGAGAACGCTTCCCCAATTTAGTTCTATTATACGCAAATCACCTTTAGCCTCTTGATCCAAGCAATATTGTTTTGTAATACCTCCAGGTAAAGCGTCCCATTTTATTAACTTTTTACCAAGGAGGTATTATTATGGCCAGTGAACTGAAAACCCAATTTCTCAACTACATGACCTTGCAACGATTTTCCGATCACACAAAGAGAAGTTACGTAACCGGTGTTAAGCTATTAACCAAACATTATATGCAATCGCCCGACACCTTGACCAACGATCAAATTCAGGACTATATCCACTGTCTGCTTGAAGAGCGCAAATTGTCTTGGGGCACCTGCAACGCTTATTTGTCCGGCATTGTCTGCTTTTACAGGCATATTTGTAAATGGGACGATGCCCAGTTTCAAATTCCACCCCGGCCCCGGGTTAAAAAACTGCCGGTTGTTTTTAGCCAGCCGGAAGTAAAACGGCTGCTTGCTGCAGCTGACAATCTTAAACACCGGCTGTTGCTGCAAACCGTTTATAGCTCAGGGCTGCGGGTCAGCGAGCTGGTTCGCCTTAAGCCGCATCACATCGAAAGCGATCATGACCGTATGATGATACGCGTCGATCAAGGCAAAGGCAAAAAGGATCGTTACACGATTCTTTCCAAAAAATTGCTTGTGGATCTGAGAATTTATTGGAGTAAATATCGTCCCGGCAAATGGTTGTTTGCCGGACAAAAGCCTCAAACCCACCTGTGTGAAGGCGCGGCACAATCGGCTTTTTACAAGGCAAAAAAAAAGCCGGTCTAACCAAGGGCCGCGGTATTCATTGCTTAAGGCACACCTTCGCTACTCATTCACTTTACCAGGGAACAGATCTTTACACCCTTAAGCGTTTTCTGGGTCACGCCTCTTTAAAATCCACTATTATATACCTTCACCTCCTACCAGAACGGCTGCAACAGTGCAAAAGCCCTCTGGATACCCTTTATGAAGATGATGAGTAAGGAGGTGCGATAATGAAAAACACACACAATGATACCCTGGCCCCCAAAAACCAAAAACAAGTGGAACTGGCCGATATTTTCCGCCGTTACGCAGATGATTACCGGCGATCACACACTGTGTCCTATGAACAGTTGAAAGTCATGCACCATATTCAAATATGCCGAACCGCTGCGCTTGGCGGTCATCTTGAGCAATGCGACCAATGTGCATTTGAGCAAAATGCTTATAATTCATGTCGGGATCGACATTGCCCTAAATGTCAAACGATGACAAAGGAACAATGGCTTAATGACCGCAAAGCAGAACTGCTCCCCTGCGGTTACTTCCACCTGGTATTCACCCTGCCACATGACCTTAATCCCATTATATTATCCAACAAAAAAACCACCCTGAACATCTTGTTTGCCGCTGTCAATCAAACCCTTCAAGCCTTTGCCAAAGATCCTCAGTGGAGACTTGAAGGCCGGCTCGGATTCATCAGCGTTTTGCATACATGGTCTCAGACGCTTATCGACCATTTCCATCTGCACTGTCTGATCCCCGCAGGGGCTCTTTCCTTGGCCAAAGACAAATGGATACCGGCCAAAGATAACTTTCTGTTTAAAATCACTTCTCTGGCTAACGAGTTTAGAAATCGCTATCTCAAACTGCTGGTTAACGCCTATTTAAAAAACGAGTTGATTTTTACGCAAAAAACTGCTGACCTTAAGTCCAGGCAAGCATTCCAACAGCTGATTAACTCGGTTTCAAAAAAAAGATGGATCGCCTATGCAAAGCGCCCTTTTACAGGTCCCCAACAGGTACTTGAGTATCTGGGCCGCTACACTCACCGGGTTGCCATATCTAACAATCGGATCATCTCCATTGATAACGGCAGAGTCACTTTTACCTACCGGGATCGTCAAAAAAACAATGAAATCAAAGAAATGACCCTTGATGCTGATAAGTTCATCGGCCGATTTTTGCTTCATGTCCTACCAAAGGGTTTTTTTAAAATCCGATACTTCGGCTTTCTAGCTCACACAAACAAAAAAGAACAAATCCCACTTATTAGAAAATTAATCGATCCGGATGCAATATTGCCGGAGAAAATTAAAGAGAGCATCAGCGAAATGATGCTCCGATTGACCGGCATAGACATTAGCTGCTGTCCGAAATGCAAGAAGGGTAAAATGATACCAATCAGAAAATTGCCAAAAAATGATTTGAATTCATCATAGCCACTATATCTGTCTTGATGCTTATTTTCTAAGATTAAAAAGTTGCTGTTAAAGCACGACAGTATAGCTGCGCACGCTTTTTGCCATAGATGGATATACAAATATGATTCAGCACTCTTATCAGTATTTTCAAACAACAATGGGGGCGCCGAAAGGTCTAATTCTTCATTTTATTAAATTCACCCAACTCAAATCGGCGCCCTCGTTAAAAATTATTGACTTGATGCCATCCATATAATCCCCATAGACTGCATCCATCAAATCCAGATGCTCAGCCGCGGTACAGTTCACCATTTTATCAATAATTGCTTCAGGTTATAAAACTGTTGATACTTTCATTTATTCTGGGGTATTATTGCTTCATCGGGCTTCCGGTATAACGCAACTATTGATAAAACGCTATTCTTTGAAATCTAACATTTTCTGTGAGTTATGATAATGGCAAGGTATATGACATTTTGAGAGAGCTCAAATCACCATCAAAATCAGGAAATATCACAAATTTCTCTCAGCGTTGAGTATTCTAAATCACAACTTGATGTTAAACTGGGATTCTGGCATCAAGGTATCTATATTTAAAGAATTTCCCACCCATTTAGGAGACCTTCCATCACATCTTTTACAATGCCTGTTCAGTAATATCTCGCAAAACTATCCCTCTAAGCTGAAATCAATAAAAAACCCCACAAATTTAGTTTGACATGAATAACCACATT
>DASQZL010000404.1:0-2343 GCA_035638715.1 Balneolaceae bacterium | reverse complement strand
ATTTTCATCAATGGCTTCAATTTCCATAAACGTACCTAAATTTTTTACTACATCGAGGTGAAATTTTACATTCCCGATGAAATAAATTTCCCGCTTCTTATCAACAATAATTTTAACATCCAGCGCACTTTTGAGAAGATTTTTAATAGCTTTTGTTTCTTCAAAGGGAACAAGATCGATATCTGAATTTTTGGGCGTTTTAGTATCATCACGCCGGTAGTAGATCAAATTCTTTTCGATCGTTCCCTCGCGCAGCTTCAGTCTCCCCTCCTTCACCCCAAAATACGTATCTATCTGATGATCGGTACCCTTAAATTCTGCGTCATGCGTTGTTAATATCCTGCGAATTTTATCCAGGTCGGTACACCGAGCTTTGATTTCGATGTTTTTTAAATTCATCAGGAGTGAGGAATGAGTTATGAGTGGTGAATCCTTTGCAATGAACTGCTTATTTTAGCACAGGTCCTGAAAAAAGTAAGAAAGGGAAAGTGAGTCGGGTGGGGATCGAACCCACGACCCACGCCTTAAAAGGGCGTTGCTCTGCCATCTGAGCTACCGACTCTTGTCTCAAAAGAGATTCCAAATATACGGCAATGAACAGATGAATTTCAAATCGGATTCGGGGAAAATTTATTTTATTCCTGTCGCATCACTTTTCTATTCGCAGAGTCGGCCAAATATCAAATTTGGCGGCTGTTAATTGACCGCTGTTTATTGTAATTTGTTTTATCGTGATAAGTTACTTTTGTGAATAAAGAGCATCGTTAAAATATTAAATACGATTATAAAGAACAGCTCTGAATTGGCTCATTGTTTCAATAAAACGCTTTATTTTTAAAATATTATAAGAAGGTCACAATTTTTTGTGATACCGCTAAACAATAAAACCACCTGAATTATGGCAACCATTTTCACCAAAATTATACGGGGCGATATCCCTTCACATAAAATTGCTGAAGACGAACATCATTTTTCATTTCTGGACATTAATCCCATCGCCGAAGGACATACGCTGGTGGTTCCTAAAAAAGAAACGGACTATTTTTTCGATCTTTCGCCGGATGAAATTCACCGGATGATGGATTTTGCCCAGACAATAACCGCAAGCATCGATCAGGTACTTGAACCGCTGCGGACGGGCATCATCGTGCAGGGGCTGGAAGTTCCGCATGCGCATCTGCACCTGATTCCGCTATATACCAAAACGCAAGTTATGGCCCTGGGTCACAATGTTGAAGTCAGCGAAGACCGCATGGAAGAAATAGCCTCAAAAATAAGTCGGGAGGTAAAATTATGAATATTGCCATCTTAAACGGACCGAATTTAAATATGCTGGGCAAGCGTGATGCCAACCAATATGGAACAGACACACTTGATGATATCCGGGCACTAATTGAGGACACCTTCCCTGATCATCAGTTTAACTTTTTTCAAAGTAATGAAGAAGGTGAGTTGATCGATTTTATCCACTATTTGGTCAATCAAAATCCGGACGGTTTGATTGCAAATTTCGGCGGTTACACGCACACTTCAGTGGCCCTGCGCGATGCAGTGGCCCTGCTCGAAATCCCCGTAGTCGAAGTGCACCTTTCGAATATTCACGCCCGAGAAAAATTTCGGGAAAAATCCCTTACCGGCGCGGTGGCTGACGGTATTATTACCGGATTCGGAAAAAACAGTTATCTGCTGGGGATTTATGCCCTTGAAAAAATGAGAGGATAGCAATCAGTCCTCAGCAATCGGCTTTCAGGAGCGTCCATTAATTGCAGAATACGCGGAGGGCCCGCAGAGGAAATTTTTAATCTTGTACCGATTCTGAAATTCGGTACATCCCCTGCTCAAAATGAACCCCTGCTTTTTCTTCCCAAGCTGATCCCAAGGACGATATAAATCCGTAGAAATCAGTGGCCCTAAACTTAGCCGTCAAATTTCTTGCGGCTCCACTCATAGCATACCAGCGCCGCGCTGACAGAGGAATTGAGCGACTCTACATTATTGTGCATTGGAATAGCAAAATGATAATCACAATGCTCCAGCGTTTTCCGGCGAATGCCGCTGCCTTCATTTCCGATCACAAACGCAAGCGGGCGATCTACTTCCAGCTCCCACAGCCTTCGCTCCGCCTTTGTATCCAGACCGGCGATCCAGAAGCCCTCATCTTTTAGTTTCATGATCGACTGATTCAAATTTCCTGCGCGAACAATCGGTATTTTTCCGGCCGTCCCGGCGGATGTTTTATAGACAGTTGCATTGATGGGTGCCCGCCGGTGTTTCGGCACTAAAACGGCAGCGATGCCGGCTGCGGCGGCACTGCGCAGGATAGCTCCGATATTATGCGGATCT
>DASQZL010000403.1:0-4707 GCA_035638715.1 Balneolaceae bacterium | reverse complement strand
CCGCCGGTTGAGATCAAATCCTCGATGACGACTGTTGATTCATTTTTCTGAATGCCTCCCTCTATTTGGTTGCCAAGTCCGTAAGCTTTGGCTTTTGCACGTACATAAGCCATCGGTTTGTCGAGAGCTTCAGCAACCCAGGCTGCATGCGGTATGCCTGCGGTTGCAGTACCCGTAATGACATCGATATCAGGATATTTTTCATTAATAAATGAAGTGAATTTTTCGGCAATTTTTTTTCTGATGGCCGGATATCGAAGGGTCAGGCGGTTGTCGCAATAGATGGGCGAATACCAGCCTGAAGACCATGTAAAAGGATCATTGGCGCGAAGTACGACCGCATTAATTTTTAGTAAATCGAGAGCTAATTCCTCGGCAAAAGATTCTTCAATGATCATAATAGCAATATTTCAGAATTCCACAAGTGGCTTTATATTAAAAATTTGAATAAAGCCTGATGATTTTTTTAGCAACTTTTCAGGCCTTTATTCATAAGGACCCAGATTTATTAAGTTAAAAACCCAAAAAACGGTGGAATATTATCAAAAATTTTCAATAGATAATTATATTTTTAACAAAAATTAAAAGATTATCATTCATTATATACCTTCCTTTTAATCGCGGCTGTTAAATTATATAATAGAGGAGTATAACGATTCTGAGGCAAAAATAGGCATATAGCCCTGCCAATAAATCATCGACCAGGATGCCCCATCCGCCTGGCAGTGCCTGCAGGCGATCGACACCGAGCGGCTTGGCAATATCAAAAAAGCGGAAGAACAAAAAGCCAAGAGCCAGGACGATAAAAATATTAAAAGGTGGTGAGGCCAGTGGTATAGCTATGAATGCCATTCCCTGACCGGCAAATTCATCCATCACCAGCGGTGAGGGATCGCGGCCCCATTCCTGTTCGCAGGCTTTGGAAACCCATAATGTCAGCAGGGATGAGATAACAGTAAACAGTATAATACCATACCAGGGTGTATAAAGACCAATAAAATAAATGGGAAAAAGGGCAATGAAACTCCCCCATGTGCCCGGGGCATTAGGTAAAAAACCGGCGTAAAATATACTACCGATTAGAGGTTTCGGTTTTAGCATTATTTTTCAGTGAAAAAATTTCCTTATTTGTGATTAAGTAGTCAAATGCGGAATAAACAGTTAGTACGACGATGGCGATCATCAACCATCCCAGCACGCCGGATTGCAGCAATTCTCGACAATAAGGGCTAAGCCAAACATCTGTTTTAATAAAAACCCCCACCATCAGCACTAAATAGAGAAAAAACATTTGGCTCATGGTTTTAAATTTGGCAACCTTACGCGTCCGCATATTAATTTCACGGTAGTCGGCCAGGATGCGCATGAAGGTGATAATAATATCACGAAGCACAATTACTCCCACAGCCCACCACGGAAATTGGGTTGAATCAATAAAAGGTAAACAAATGAATCCTGCAAATGTTAAAAATTTATCAGCCAGGGGGTCCAGAAAAACACCATATGAGCTCTGAGCCTCATAAAGGCGGGCCAGGTAGCCATCTACAAAATCGGTGAGCACAGCTACAGCAAAGACGCCGACGCTCAGTGCGCGCCAGACGACCTGGTCCTGGATATAAAGCAGTAAAAAAATCGGTACCAGGACAATACGAATGGTACTTAGTATGTTGGGTAATCGTCGCACGTAAATAAAATAGTAATTGTTTATAAGAAAAAAATGTTTTTAAAAGAATTATTAAAGCTTTTTTAGGGCTCATAAGATTGATATTTTAGCTCATCGATTAAACAGTAAAACGAAATTATGAAAAGCCGGATTATCAGTATCGGAGATGAATTGTTGCGGGGAGATACCGTAAATACCAATGCAAGCTGGTTGGGAGAAATTTTAATTGAGAACGGCTGGCCGGTTACCGAAGTCTATACTGTCGGCGATAGCGCCGGTGCCATAAAAGAAGTGATCGGTCAGGCCATGAATGCTTCCGATCTGGTCATTACGACGGGCGGGCTCGGGCCCACCCAGGATGATTTGACAAAAAATGTTGTTGCAGAAATTTTCGATGCCCGGTTGGTTCTTCATGAACCCACGCTTAAATTTATTAAGGAGCGATTTAAAGAACGTAACATCCCGTTCAGTGAATCGAATTATCATCAGGCTGAAGTGCCGGATAATTGCCAGGTACTACCAAACGAGTATGGCACGGCACCGGGATTATGGATTGAGGAAAACGGGGGGCGACTGGCAGTTCTTCCGGGTATTCCGCATGAAATGAAGGCACTGGTGCAAAACGAAGTTTTGCCGCGTCTTAAGCCTGTTACCGAAGGAAAAAAACGGATTTTTTCGCGCCATATAAAAGTCGCGGGTATTGGTGAAAGCACACTCAGCGATAATGTGCTTGGTCCGCTTGATGATTTTATCACCGAGGATATTTCAGTCGCTTTTTTGCCCTCTACACAAGTTAATACCATCCGGATAAATACGCAGGCAATATCAAAGCGGCAAGCCGATAAGAAGTGCGATCAGCTGATTCGGCATATCTATAAAAAGGCGGGTAAATATATCATAGGGGAGGGACGAGATCTCACCCTTAGCAAAGCTGTTGGAAAAGTACTTCGCGATTATTCCCTGAAAATTGCGGTGGCGGAAAGCTGTACCGGGGGGTTGCTATCAAATGTGCTTACTGATACGCCGGGTAGCAGTGATTACATGGTCGGTGGCCTTACAGCCTATGCGAATGAAGTTAAAATGAGCCAGCTTGATGTCCCGAAAGAAATGCTTGCGGAATATGGTGCAGTGAGCCGTCCGGTTGCCCTGCAGATGGCAAAAGCAGTAGCCCGGCTGATGAAGGCAGATGTTGGCGTCTCAACGACGGGGATTGCCGGGCCCGGCGGTGGGACCGATGAAAAACCGGTGGGGACCGTTTGGATTGGTTTTTGGTCTTCAAATCGTCATTTTGCACTCAGGACACATTTTACAGACGATCGCCTGCTGAATAAGGAGCGATCGGTGGCGGTAGCGCTGGAAACCGTTCGCCGGACTATTATTGATGTTGAACCCATGCCGTACGGCCTAAATTCTTACCCGGCTTGAAATTAAAAATCGTCCTATATTCCATTATTTTATTGACGATTCCCTTAACGGGTATGGCCCAGGTGGATACTACCGCTACGGATTCCATCCCCGCAATTTTGCCCGATACGTTGCTTTTTCCACCCCCGCAAAACCAGAGCCTCAAATCGCCCGCGGATACATTGCGTTCAGGCGGCCCGCCTGTCAAATTTAAAGTTCGCCGATGGTACTACCATGCCCCTTTACAGGCTGATACGGCAGCTACGGACAGCACCTTACGCTGGCAACTTTGGCAAAGTTGGATTAACAAAAAGAATCGTGATCCCGGGGTCATCACTTATCGTCTCGGGACGATTGCCCGAACAAATACCATGCAGGTAAATGCACATGGGCCCGAATACCAGCAGCTGTACTGGGAAAATATACCGATGAATGATCCGGTCACCGGGGCAATACACTGGAGTTATATCCCGCAGCATAAAATTGAGAATCTTTATGAAAACAACCTTGGCACGGTTAGCCGTACGACTTTCAACCTGAAAGAGTATTATCTGAATAAACCCCTGACGCAATTAAAGTATACCCAAAGCAGTAATAAAACGCGTGATCTGGAGTTTATGATCAGTTATAATTTTTCGCAGAAAACGAATGCAGAGCTCAGTTACTGGGACCGGCGTGACGGTGGCGGATATAAGAATTCAAGTGTCAAAGGCCGCCAGATTTATGCCAAAATAACTCATCTTCTGGATCACCATCAGGAGATTAAGGTCAATTTTTTGAGTAATAAATATGATAACAGCATGCCTTTTGGATATGTGATTTCAAATCCATTTCGATTTAATTTTGACCAGTTTAATACGCAGGCTGTAGAACCTTCGGGGAAGGGTACGCAAGCATCCTCAATTCTGAGTATTAATTATTACCGGCGCCCAAGAGACACCACAAAGAATACCAGTAATATGCATGCTGATATTTATATGAACTCCTTAAAAAGAAAGGTTACTTATTCGGCCGATTCTACATTTTACCATGTGAATGTGCTGGGAGCCAATGTGCGAAAATGGTACCGGGCCGGACCTCTCAAACTGGAAGGAGATGCCTCATACCAATTTTTTATTCCCAAAAATGATGCCCAATCAACGCTTGCTACGAGCAGCTGGGGCTTGCTGAAAGGAGAGGGCAAAGCGGTATTTCAGCCCTTTTCCTTTTTACAACTCAGCGGTCAGGCCGGTTACCGCTCGCGCAGCGACGGTTTTACAGGGGACCGGCTGGGAGTGAACGCGAATTTTCAGATAGACGATCGTGCCGGCCTTGCCTTTGGTTGGACAGCCGGGAAGCGTATGCCTACACCGCAGCAGTTATACTGGCAGGCTAATCAATTTCAGGGGAATCGAAATTTACAGGCTGTGAAACTGCGCGAAATGCATGCAAAGCTTTATTTTAGTCCATTTCATAATGCCAAAGTAGGGGCCGGGGCTTATCTGGAGCAGATTAAAAATGGTATTATGATCGGTTCAGACAGCACCTTCGCCAATCAAAATATTTATAGCTCCCTTTCAACCGATGCTTTTTTCCATTATAATAGTTTCCATTTTGAATTTTCAGGCTCGGCCACGCTGCAGCAGTTCGGTAATTTTATG
>DASQZL010000402.1:0-3616 GCA_035638715.1 Balneolaceae bacterium | reverse complement strand
GCTTCTGGAAGATTCGGGGTGATGACAGTACTCAGCGGGAATAGGGCATCTTTTATCGTCTCAATGGCTTCATCTTTGATCAATTTAGCGCCGCTTTTGGCCACCATCACTGGATCTAAAACCACCTTCTGCACGTTGTGTGCTTTCAATCGTTCGGCAACGGCTTCCATAATTTCACCATTAAATAGCATTCCGATTTTTACCGCGTCGGTGCCAATATCATCAAGGACTGTATCTATTTGCAGGGATACAAAATCGGGAGGCATCGCTTCAATCCCCCGAACTTCGTGCGTATTTTGAGCCGTCAGCGCAGCCAGCACGGACGTACCGAAGCAGCCCAGCGCTGAAAATGTTTTAAGATCGGCCTGAACGCCGGCCCCGCCTCCGCTGTCTGAAGTTGCGATCGTCATTGCTCGGGCGTACGTTTTTGATATGGTTTCTGTCATTGTTTGACTTTTTTAAAAATGATTAAAAACGACTTCCGGTGGTTCAATTTCCTTATCGTGATCAAAAAATCGCAGGCGATTCTCTCCCTCTTTAATGTGACCTATTTGGTACAATGGCCTACCGAACTTATGCTCAAAATCGTTGCTGAGATTCTCGTATGTCCCGGATTCAACCGTGCAGAGCAGGTGATAATCTTCGCCGCCGGCAAGCGCCAATTTTGTTCGTAAGACCTCGTCACCTGACGTAAATTCTTTAAAAGCCGGCGACAAAGGCAGCCGCTCAACATAAACATGCATTTGCACCTGACTATTCTCGCAGATGTGGTTCCCATCTGTTGCGAGTCCATCCGACAGGTCGATCATGGCATGAACTTCGGAGTGATTGCCCAGCCATTGACCCTCCTCTACGGCCGGAACGGGTGATTTATAGCGTTGGACTAAAAATTCTGCGGATTTGTTGTCTGCCATGGACCGTACTTTCTGAAACAATTGCAGTCCGGCGGCAGCCTCGCCAAGCGTGCCTGTAACACAAACAACATCTCCCGATTTTGCATCAGCGCGGAGTTTTAAATGGCTTTTGGGAACATCGCCAAGCACCGTAATTCCAATCATTATATCATGAACCGAGCCCGTCGTATCCCCACCCAAAAGCGGGACTTCGTATTTTTTGCACAGCCCGTTGAAGCCCTCCATGAAGCTTGAGACCCAGGAGACTGAAGTCGAAGAAGGCAAACCCAGAGACAGAAAAATACCGGTTGGCCGGCCGCCCATGGCAGCGATATCTGAAAGATTTACCGCTGCAGCCTTATATCCTATTTCATCCGGCGCGCTGAATGATTGCAGAAAATGTGTCTCTTCCAAAAGCTGATCGGTAGAAATGAGCTGATAACGATCTGAATCCAATTCAAGAACGGCACAATCATCACCTATACCGTAAATAATTTCTGAATTTGCTGGGGATTGAGGCGTAAAAAAACGACGAATGAGCGCTTGCTCGCCTATTTCGGAAATTGGATCGGAGTGATCTGTTGAAGCAGCAGCCATAGGTGATAAGTGAATATATCATTTGCTGCTTATCGAGAGGAGTGGAATTATGCATGGTCGTTTCCCTCCGCTGGCACTACCCAGTTCAGGTAATAAGAATATAGATCTCAGCTGCTAAATTAAGCAGCACTCCTAACGACAAAAACAGCATTAACAATTAACATTATAACCAAAAAGAGTAGCGTTTGCAAGCGGGTTAGACGAAACTTTTTGCCAAATAGGTTATATCAAAAATAGTTGAAACAATTTATATGGATGCCCCTCAAGATTAACAAAATTTCGCTAAGCCGAGTGAGGATGCCCAATGATTGGTATTTCTAAAGACTTTGCCCCCCTGAATAATAAATTAAGATGTACAAAAGCTTACAAAAAATATCTGCATACAGTACCGATAAATAGTTGCATATATCAACTAATCGTGGTTTCCATTGATTGAAATTGCAGCAAGATAAATGATTAAGCCATTTGATTGAGGAACATATTGTCAAACGTTTGGTTTTATATGATCAAAGCAATT
This sequence comes from Balneolaceae bacterium, assembly GCA_035638715.1. Classification (GTDB taxonomy): domain Bacteria; phylum Bacteroidota; class Rhodothermia; order Balneolales; family Balneolaceae; genus SMO-BIN1. Next base: position 1,609 of record DASQZL010000402.1, on the reverse strand, counting down.
ATGCATAAACTGACAAAGTAATATCTTCACTAAGAGAATGATTCAACAAGAGATTGACTGAATGCTTGAACAATATTTAAAAATCTTTAGGATAATGAACAGTAGCTATTTCTGCATGAACTGACTGATATTGTTACTCGAGACAGCGTTACTGCTTAGACATTTAGCATTGCCTGGAAAAAAATATATGTAGCGCGATCCACCTATCCGGATGACAAGCGTTGAAAGTTGTTATCTGCCCCAATACCGGGCATCCGGGGATTGAATAAAGCCTGGGATTAGCGTGAGCAGAGTGACCGGGGAAATCATGCATCATATCGATGCTAACGAACTTCAGTCAATTTAAAATGCGCCTTAGGAAATTTATGATCAGGCTGTGGAAGAAGTTAGTTGCTAATATCAATTATTACATAACAATATTGAAACAATTCAAATAATCGTTACATGAACATCAGTCGTTTAAAGCGAATAAGGTATATATTTTTAATAACCGGAGGTATGCTGTTGATGATTTCCTGTGGCGGGCCAAGGCCCGGTAAAAACAGGCGCGTACCAGCTGTGCAGCCAGTACCGTCATATCCGGTTCTCAGAATACACCCCCGGTCCATTGTTTTGACGAGTGGTTACCCGGCCATCCTTCAGGGCGCGCAGACGGTAGAGATACGGCCCAAAGTGGAGGGATATATCACAAAAATTCCGGTTAATGAGGGAGACATCGTCAATAAGGGTGAGGTTTTATTTCAATTACGGAAAGATCCCTATGAGCAGGATATCCGTTCGGCCAAGGCGGATGTGCAGTCTGCCAGGGCGAATATTCAAACGGCCAAAGACCAGGTGATACGCATTCGAAATCTTGTCCGACAGAATATCGTAAGCCATTATGAATTGAGATCTGCCCAAGATGATTTAAAAACCGCAAAAGCCCAATTGGCCCAGGCGCAGGCGACACTCAAAAACGCAGAGATAAATTTAAACTATACTACAATCCGCAGTCCGGTACATGGTTCTATCGGCACGATTCCGTACCGTGTGGGAAGTCTCGTGAGCAGTGCCATGCAGCAACCGCTAACGACGGTTTCAGATATATCCACCATGTTTGCCTATTTTTCCATGAGTGAGCAGCAATTGCTGCGAATGGCTCGACAGGTTGCCAGAGAAAAAGAACAAGCTACCCTCCAACAACGGATAGCAGATATGCCCCCCGTACGATTGATGCTGCCGGATAGCTCTATATATTCACAGCCCGGAATATTGCAGCTGGCCAGTGGTCAAATTAACAGTAGCACTGGATCTGCTTCTCTTAAAGCAATATTCCCAAACCCGCACGATGTATTGCTAAGTGGAAGCAGTGGTGAAGTACAAATTCCCGATTCCCTTCATGCAGCGACCGTAATTCCCAAAGAGGCAACCTTCGAGATTCAAAATAAAACATTTGTGTACACATTAACCGACAGTAACACGGTGCAAAGCAAGAATATTCAGCTGAGGCCTCTTTCAACAAAAAGGCTCTATGTGGTTCATAAAGGACTTCCCGGTAATGCAACTATAGTGCTGGCTGGAATGGGCCATTTAAATGATGGCGACAAAATTAAACCAAAACCGGTTAACG
>DASQZL010000401.1:0-9401 GCA_035638715.1 Balneolaceae bacterium | reverse complement strand
CCGAATATAGTGGCTATGCAAAAAAATCCGGCCAACAAATAAATAGATACCCATAGCCATGCATCAGGATCATTAAGATTCAGATAAGCAAAGTATACAAATGCAGCGCAACAAAAGATGTTTAGTAACACCATGTGTAGTTGGGCCTTAATCTCACATTATAAATAGAGAAAGGACCATTTTATTTAGTTTAAAAAATAACAATGGAATCAACCTATAAAAGTTGATTCCATTGCTTTTTGTTACTTTTAGGTTATGAGAGTTTTATTTATAAGATGAAGATAAATTCTGATTCTTTGCCGTCAAATCCCAATAGACGGTATAATGCTGGTGGGTAATCTGGTAAAACGGAGCCAGCTGCACGTCATGCGGTTTACCAACACCTTTGGTCTTAAAATGCAGCGGCTTGCCGTTGACCGGTTTTAGCCATTCAGAGGCCGGTTTGTTGCCCACCGCAAGCTTCGGAACAGATATGGCCGGAAGGTAAAATAAATGCTCGTGATTCTTTGCGTAAGGAAATGGAACGCGGCTTCCCAGCTCTCCGGCCAGTACTATCGGGCCATCCATAATTGCTCCTTTTTTGTTGTCATTCGCCATGCGTTGCAAATGCAAGTGCATGGGCAGCGACAGGCTGATCGTATCTCCGCTGTGCCAGGTGCGAGCCAACGTCACATAGCTGCCCGCAGAGCCCTTCGGATGTACGGTTTTTCCATTGATTTTAATAGCAAAACCTGACCCCGCCCAATACGGCCAGCGAATCTTCAAAGCCAGCTTCTGGGGATGGTTCATCTTCATATGCAGCGTGCTTTGCTGCGAGTCGGGAAACTTCGTCCGCTGGGTCAGGGTAATACCTTTTTTCTTCCACTTCAACACGGACGGAATGAATAAATTTACATAAAGCTGCTTGTCATTGTGCATGTAGATGACTTTGCCATATTTGGCGTGATTCTGCACCCCGATCCCATAACAGCACCAAAACGAATTATAGGGAGTGCCAAACGTCTTGAAAAAGCCGGGCTGCATCGACATCAGGTAAGTCATCATCCCGGTCTTCGGATCCTGGGAAGCCAGAATATCATTATATAGGGCCCGCTCATAGTAGCGGATATAATGAATGTTATTGGGATTCCATTGCATCAGGTGCCGCGTTAAAATCAACATATTGTAGACGTTGCCCGTCTCCCCGGCTGCCCGGTCCAGATGCTGCGGCAACGTGCCCAGTTTTTGGAAATACTCTTGGTTGCCCATTTCCCCATTGATGTAGATTCGCTTGCTGGTCACCTCATTGAAGAAATATTTACTGATTTTGGCCATCCGCTGATTCCCATCGACCTCATACTCGCGGGCCGCTCCGATGACTTTCGGAATATTCTTATTCACGTGATGGCCTGCCAGTGAATCCTCTTTAGCCGCAAGAGGGCCGAAAAGTCGGGGGTCATTGAAGCGTTTGGCCAATTTCAAATATTTTTGCTTGCCTGTCATATGATACAGGTCAGCCATCATTTCATTCATTCCGCTGTACTCGGTCCAGGTCATCCGGTAAAACTGTTTATCGCTCAACTGGTGGGAAAGGTTAACCGCCCAGTTACCAAAATTGATCATCATTTGCCGAGCCTGCTGGTTGCCGGTATATCGCCAGGCATCGCGTAGTCCTTTGTACATCATATGCAGGTTGTACCACGGCGACCATACGCTGTCGAGGGCAAAAGATTGAGCATGAATATCCCCATTTTCCACTTTATGCCAAAGCTTTTTTCCGTGAGGGATTCCCCCCAGGTAGCCATTGCCATTTTTTTTCTGGCAACGGTTCAACTGGTTAACCATATAGTCCAGCCGCTTTTTCAGCTTCTTATCACCCGTAGCCGCATACATCAGGGACAGCCCCGAAAGGTACTGTCCGCCAAAGGCCCCTGCCAGCTGCGTGGACTCCCACCCTCCATACTGCTTAGCTTTGGGTTTGAGGCCAGCTGACTTGAAATACGGAGCCAACAGCCGGTCTGGATTTAACTTCATCATGTACTGCTCATCCGCGCGCTGACGCTTCCGAAACGGGCTGGCCAGCAAACGCACGCTGCTTAGATGAAACGGCTGCACATGAATTCGCGGGGAGGTATAGTGCACTTGCGCCCATGTCGGAAGCGCAATGAAGCTTGCTATTAGACAACCCATCATAAAGATGAGCAGCCTGCCTTTACTATTTCTATTGTTATTTATCGAGATATTCGGGGGTTTTCTGCTTTCCATTTTTCAGGTATTTAATGAATGATCAATTTATAAACAGATTTAAACTTATGACTTTAAACTGTATTAATTCAATTATAATCCAAATTAAATTAATAACCGGGATTTTGTTTCAAATTGGAATTCGTTTTTAGAGCCGATTGCGGGATTGGGAAATATTTGGTATAGTGTCCAAGCGGTTTATGATTAAACCACGTCTTTGTTGTATAAGCCCCGAAACGGATCATCTCATCACGACGCTTTCCTTCGTCGGCAAACTCCCAGCCCAGCTGATCGAGCATTCCGCCATATTTAATCTTGGTACCACTCGGATTGGGACTCTTTACCGTACCATTTGGCTGCCACCAGCCCCATTTTTCTGAGCTGCTCTTTTTCAAATCTGCTCCTGTAACTTTAGCACTGTCCGGATTACTGAAATCCCTCATACGTACTTTTGTTACCAGTTTGGCAGCATCCGTCGCATCGCCCGTTCGTAATAACGCTTCCGCCTTCATCATAAGGACCTGAGCATACCGATAGTAGGGAAAATCGACATCAGAATTAATATTAATACCATCATAAATCTGATATTTTTTCACCCGGTACCCATCTCTAAATTTGGTTTTTGTAAGTTGTGGAATATTTCTTCTCAGATTAATTAACACATTCCCTTTCGGGCCTTTCTGTTTACCTCTGAACCAGGTATCCGAGAGACGCTTATCATCTTGATGATAGGTACCAGCGAATTGAGGTTCAACGGCAGATCCCCCCCACGGCTGGGCTTTCATGTGGAATTCCGACTTCATTTGTGGGGGAATGGAACTTTCGTGATATTGATTTCCCGGCCCGTTAACCTGATCGTAAGGGACAGCAAAAATGATCTCGGGAGAATGAAGTTGTGTATTCCTCTGGAAGTTTGTTTTGTAATTGGCTGCAAGATGATATTTGCCGGAGTTTATAATATCAGAAGTAACTTTGATTACCTTGTTCCATTCAGCTGTTCCTGTATGGACTTTCGCCATCATATACACATGCGCAAGACATGTTTCAGCCGACCATTTATTAAAGCGGCCATAATAAGTGGAATTAACTTTCGTACTCAAATTGGGTATAGCTTCTTTTAGTTGTTTTACTACAAAATTATATACCTGCTTGGCTGTACTTTGCTTGGGGGGACTTTTTATATTAAACTTGGTAACAATGGGGACATTTCCATAGTTATCAAGCAAAATGGAATAATAAAATGCTCGCGCTGCTTTTAGTTCAGCTATAAGTTGAGTCTTGCCTGATTTGATAGGTATTTTGCCGCTCTTAATCTGCCCCAGTACGCGGTTCGCGGCGTTTATCCCGTTGAAACTCATATCCCAACCACTTGCGGGAGTAAAATCCACCGGAGTCCAGGTATGACGTTGCATTCGGTAATACCTGCCTCCATCATACCAGCCGTTGGGCCGTCTTGGGATAACCATCTCGTCGGTGCCCTGCTCCTGACCCGATAAATAGTTCTGAAAGGACATAATACTTCTTAGAGGAGTATAAACAGGCCCTATCAGGGATGTAACATCATTCTTGGTTGGCTTAAAACTATTTGCCGCAATTTGCGAATATGGCTTCTCATTTAAATTCGTACACGAACCGATCATTAAAAGAAAGCCTATCAGCAAGCAAATATTCGCTGCTTTCATAAATAAATTCATTGAGTTTTTAATCCTTTTCATGATGCTAAACATTATTAATTAAAATTTTAAATTTAGTCCCAACGTAAATGTCCGTGTAGTCGGATATTTATCTCTTGAATCGACGCTCGGAGCCAATCCTCCCGTATTTACTTCCGGATCCATTCCTTTATAACCAGTAATGGTCAGCAGGTTCTTTACTGAACCGTACACCCGGATATTTTTCACATATTTTTTAAACGCATTTACGTTAAATGTATAGCCAAGCGTTACCGTGTGTATTTTCCAATACGCCCCGTTTTCAACAAAATGACTGACATAAGCTAACGAGGTGTTAATTACATGCTTGCCGTATATCTTATTGAATGAAGATTTGAGGAAGTTGTCAGGCGGGTTCGCAGGCGCATTTTGATAAAACATGCGCTGCAAATTCAGTATCTGGAAACCGAAAGCACCATACATATTGACATCCAAATCGAAATTTTTATAATTGAATGTATTGCTGAAGCCCACATGATATTTTGGAATACCATTGCCTATCACACGGCGGTCATTCAAGCTGGCATTGCCTAAAAGTTTGCGTTTCCCATTCTTTCCCAGAACAATCCACTGGCCTTTATTACTTATATCGACAGACTTAAATCCATAAAAATCACCGATCGCCTGACCTACTTTCACAATATGAGTAGGCAACTGGATGGGGGCCCCGGTATAACCGGTGTAGAAATAATTCTGGGTTGGCTGATATTTACTGTTTGACAATGAAACCAGCTTATTGCGATGAGTAGAAAAGGTGGCACTGGTATGCCATGTAAATGCGTGACTTTGGTCAGTTTGATAACTAAGCTGTGCTTCAAACCCTTCATTTCTCATCTTGCCAACATTTGCAAGAATTGTTGGATATAAATTCGGGGGTACAGGAACATCATAATTATGAAGTAAGTTACTGATATTTGAACGATATACATCAAAACTACCACTAAACCGACTGTTAAACATTGAGAAATCTATTCCGATATCGGTTTGCGCTTTCTGTTCCCAATGCAAATTGGGATTCGGATTTTGTGATGGGGATAAACCCTGAATCCAATTACCGCCACTGAATATCTTTGCTCCGTAATTCAACAGAGGAAGAGCCGCATACGTGGCACTGGGAGAAATCCCTGTAACCCCAAAACTGGCCCTTAATTTAAGATTATCAAGGAAGTTTACATTTTTCATAAAGTTTTCATTGCTAATTCTCCATCCAGCAGATACAGCCGGGAAGACTCCCCATTTATGACTTGCACCAAATTTGCTGTTACCTTCGTAGCGAACGCTGGCCATAAGTAGATAGCGTTCCTTATAGTTATAATTTAAGCGACCAAAAAAACTAATTAATTTATGGGATGACTTGGAGCTGTTTTCAACGGCTTTACCCTGCGTAAGGGCATTACCTGCCTGCATCCTGTTATAGCCATAAGCATCGGTCGGGAAATTCCAGTTTTGCATATAAAAACCATCATTTATATCCTTGAGATAATCATACCCACCTAAAAATTTGACGGAATTACCTCCGAAATTGTTTTTAAAAGTTCCTGTAAATCGCAACTCATTACTTGTATAGCCGCTTGCCCCTCTGGAGGCATAATTTTTTCGTCCTCCCTTGACCGTAGCCACACTCTTTGAAGTCTGGGCATATCCCCGTAGCTGTGTCCACTCATTGGTTGAACCCAATAATTTAAAACTGAGACTCTTAATGGGATTAAAAGTAAGCGTCCCATCCATGCGTAACCGGCGATTCTTATTTTTGCCATAATTTTCATTTAACAAGGCAAGGGGATTTTGTTCTTCAAATCCCGAACGGTAAATATAATTGCCATTGCTGTCTTTGGGACGATCCGTCGGATTTCTGGTTAAAGCATTACGATAAATTAGAGGATTCCAACTCGTTCCATCTCCTGTCGTCGCATAATGCCGGGAATTTGCAATTAGATTTAAATTAGCCCGCAATTTATTGTTGAACATGGAATGCTTGACATTTACACGACCTCTGACCCGCACATTATTTGAATGGTAAAAAATTCCTTCGGTTCTTTGATAATTCAATGAGGCTGTATAATTGGTTTTTGCACTTCCTCCTGAGAACCTCAGGTTGTGATCCTGACTTATCGGATTGCGTGTAAGCAGTCTCAACCAATCGGTATTATGTCCGTAATCCTTTAAATGGAAAAGATTTGGATATTTTTTGTCGTACTTACGAACATCCGATGCACTTAAAAAATGTGGTGTTTTATAGAATGTCTGAACATTCACATATCCATTATAGCTTATAGAAGTGCGCCCTTTTACATTATTCTTTGTTTGTATTAAGATAACCCCATTGGACCCCCTTGAACCGTAAATAGCAGCTGCTGCCCCGCCTTTTAAAACGGATATCGATTTAATGTTTTCGGGAGCAACGGTATTCAAATTTCCCGGAACACCATCAACCAATACGAGCGGATTATTAGAAGCCAAAAGAGATGAAGTACCACGAAGTCTTATCTGTGAACCCGATGCCGGATTTCCAGACGGGGTATTGATAGACAGACCAGCCACTTTGCCTTTAATTAAATCAGCCGCATCACTTGGTGCACTTTGCGTGAAATCTTTTGAGCTTACACTGGATATTGAACTTGTAACATTTGATGCCTTTTCACTTCCATAGCCCACGACGACCATTTGCTGTCCCGAAATGGTGGATGGTTTCAATTTAACGTTGATAGTCGTTCTATTTCCAACAACAACGCTCTTGGTTTTATAACCAACATACGTAAACCGCAGAATTTTTTTATTGTTGGGCACATTGATCGAATAGTGACCGGTTGAATCCGTCGTTGTCCCTATCGTCGTACCTTTGACAAGAATATTTACACCTGGCAGCGTATTTGACGTTTGTGCATCCCTGACCGTTCCTGTAACGGTATGCTGCTGCCCAAACGCATTAAGCGCTGATGCAACGAAAATAACTACCACTAACACCAAACCCTTTAAATGTAGATATGATTTCATAAGTTTGCTTTTGAGTTAACCTGAAGATTAATTTTTCGATACCTTAACTATTACTTTATTTTAATTGTACTAACCACACTTATTATTTCCTATAATAATAACCTTTAATATTTGCCGCAACCGGTTACAAATTTCTTTTATTATTTTAGAGGAATAAAGAAAATGTGATAAGGGAATCTACGATAAGTGTATTTATTACGCTTAAAGGCATATTCCAGATAGATTTATCCGGAATTTCACCACCTGCCTGAAGTCCGAATACGGAAACGCTTGAAGGAAATAATTTAAAAAAGTGAAAATTCTGTGCGCGATTTAAATACATAACAAATCAGTCAGTAGCATTATTTAACTTTTTTAGCAATCATCTTGCAATATATCTTCCGAAAAATTCTGCTTCCGAAAGTTCCAAACATTGCTGTCATAGTTGTACAAATATCCGCTGAAAAGGCAACAAATGATTATTATTACCCTTTTACTGTTCCACCGTTCTTCTATTTTCAGCGTAACAATAAATGTAAAAGAAGAGCGCTGATCATACTAATATTATCTTATCATAAAATTTGCAAATGTTTTTAAGAAGGGAATTTTCTACAATAAAGATAACATCTGTGTTAATCTGATGACTTATGACATTCCTTAATCTCTACCATGTATTTTTTGTCCGACATTTTCTTCATAAAATAGATTTGGGAAGCAAATTATAAGGTAATTATATCGCGTATCAATTATACTCGGAATACTTGTATCTTTTACCGCTATTTTCATTCCAAAATGGTGGATTTCCTGATTTATCCAAAAAAATCCAAAATGACTGGTGGCAAGGTATCACTAATAATCAGTCATAGCCGAAAAGCAAAAAAGTCTAAAAGAAACCCGAAGCCACACTCAATGATGAGAAATCACGTAATTCCATTTACCATGCTGAATCGATACTTTTTGGCTGCTCCCGTCCGGCCATCGGACCAATATCGCCTCCGGGCGCCGGCCGGCCGGATAGCCCATCACCTGCACCGGGCTGTTCTGCGACCAGTAGCCTGATCCTGCCTGAATAGCCCGCCGCGGGCCTTTCTTTCCATCATCATATTCCAGCCGCAGGCTCGCCCCGATCGCGGTGCGGTTGCCCGGCGGGCCCACCAGCCGGATCCGGTAGCCCCGCTTGGGGGTTTGATTCTGGTAGAGTTTGGTGCGGGCGCCGTTCTGGGTGACCGCCAGGTCCACCCTCCCGTCCCCATTGATGTCCGCCAGAGCCGCTCCCCGCTGCTCCCCGTAGACTTTCACGCCGCTGCGCTGGCCCGGGACCGCCCTGAAGTGGCCCGTCCCGTCGCCGGCCAGCCACAGCCCGCGGCCACCGTCCAGGCGCGTGTCGGCCGGGGGCAGATCAAAAAAGTTCTGGCTGAGAAAGATATCTTCGTGCCCGTCATTGTTGTAATCGCCCACGCTCGCATCGAAACCGGCCGTCAGCTGGGCCGCCCGCGGCAGCGGCCGGGCCACAAACCGCCCGCCCTTGTTAATAAAGACCATGCTTTTGAGCGTGTTGATTTGTTTATGGGAAAGGTAAGACATCATTGGTCCGATAATTTCACTCAACGGCTCTTTGGCATAATTTCGATAAGAGCCCGCATGATATTTCAGGATATTAAGCCCTGAATAAAAAGTTAACGGTCGACTTGGAACATAAGCCGACATTGATGAATCATAATTGGCCTGGATATCATCCAGCGTATCATTTGAGTTTACATCCCCGTAATACAGCCGCATCGGGTGGGCACGAGCGGTGTGGTAGCGGCTGTTGGTCCCCCAGTTGGTCGCCACAATGTCTGGGCGCCCGTCCCCATTAAAGTCCCCGGTGGCCACCCCGTTCCACCAGCCGGTGTATTTGCTTAAGCCGACTTGTTTGGTCACATCCACAAACTTGCCGTGGTCGTTGCGGAACAGCTTCAGGCTCCCCCAGGCGGTGCTGATGAGCAGGTCCGGCCACCCGTCCCCGTTGTAGTCGGTGAACACCGCCCCGGTGACCATCCCGATATGATGGAGCAGCTTTGAGTTGGCCTTATCCCGGACAAAATGCCCGCCGGTGTTCTCGAACAGGGCCGAGCTGGCCGGTTTGGGGTATTGCCCCGGAATCACCCGCCCGCCCACAAACAGGTCCACCCGCCCGTCATGGTTATAGTCGGCCGCCGCCAGCGGGCCCGTGCTGGCAATCGTCGCCGGAAGGCTGTCCACATGGGTAACCCGCCCGTGGCGGATCCGGTAGACGTAGGCTGAGGGGCCGCCCAAGTACCGCTGCTCATAATTGGACCGCCCGACCACCACGGTTGCCCCCCGGGCCGTTCGCCAGCCGACCACCGCCGCCTGGTCCCCGCGGCGGGCCCCTTTCATCCGGGGGAGCCGCAGCCGGCGAAACCGGCCACTTACTTCATTTTTGAAGGCGGCCAGCCGCCCGCCCCTGCCGGCCGTCTCCAGCAGGTCCGG
>DASQZL010000400.1:0-4701 GCA_035638715.1 Balneolaceae bacterium | reverse complement strand
GTACAGCCAGTGCCATTTTGACCCGGAATCACTTAGGCATATTACAGTTGTCCGACAGTCAAATTACGATTGAAAAAGGCGGCGCAAGGAATTATCTGAGTTGGAAAACCCACCGGTTGGTCTTTAAAGGATTGACGTTAGGCCAGGTTAGCAGGCAGCTACAACGGCTGTATGATGTGCAGATCCAATTCAGTTCGGGTCGAGTAAAAAAGTTTCGGCTTACAGCCACTTTAAAAACAACAAATTTAAAGAATGTATTGAATATTATATCAAAGACCCTTGATATCCGCTATAGCATACATCAAGGAAGGATCATATGGAAACAATGAAAGGATACTTTGTAGATCAAATGAACTCATCAAATATTAATCTTCCAAATATCATTAGTTATGATGAATAGGGATAATGTAGCAGGATTTGAAAAAGCAATCCTAAAAAGAATTGTTTTATTGACATTAGGTTTTTTGTTGATTGGCCAGGCAGGGATGGCTCAGAATAAAAATGTGGCACAACAATTTATTCCTAATAAAAAAGTACCGGCTATATCAGTTAATATTAAGAAGATGTCGCTGGGAAAAGCTCTTCGCAAGGTGGCTCGAAGGGCGGGAATAGGCATATCTTATAAAACGACAGCAATCCCTTCCAGGCAAGTAAGCTATAGGGCAAAGGATATGTCATTATATAGTATATTAGATAGCCTTCTTAAAAATACGGATCTATATTTTAAGATTGCTCCGGGTCGGAAAGGGATTCTTATAAAAAAACGCAAGGTAAAGGCTGCTATTCAGCAAGAAACTGTTACCGGTACCGTCACTGATGATCAAAGCGGAAATCCCCTGCCAGGTGTAAATATTAAAGTGAAAGGGACGACGACAGGAACAACGACCAATGCGAAAGGTCATTATTCATTAAGTGTCCCTTCCTTGCAGGATACATTAATATTTTCATACATCGGATATAAGACAAAAGCAGTACCAATTAATGGCAGAACCAGGATCAAAATTAAATTGAGTTCAACGACAATATCAGGAAAGCAGATGGTTGTTGTAGGATACGGTAAGGAACAGAAACAAAATTTAACGGGTTCAGTAACATCTATTTCGAGTAAGGAAATTACCCAAACTCCGTCTTCAAATCCACTTGAGTCTTTAAAAGGCAAGGTTCCGGGAGCGGATATCGTATCAAGTAACGGTTCAACTACTTCGGGAGTAAGTATATTATTAAGAGGGCATCGTTCAATTGCTGGGAGTAACAGTCCTTTATTTGTTGTCGATGGAGACATCGTAGGTGATATTAGTGGATTGGATCCTGATAATATAAAATCAATCCAGGTACTTAAAGATGCTGCTTCAACGGCTATATACGGATCAAGAGGAGCTAATGGTGTAATCCTAATTACTACAAAGCAGGGACAGGCTGGAAAACCAAAGGTTTCTGTTAATGTCCATGGAGGTATATATAAACCTTCAGAATATCCACCTTATATGAGTGGTCCCCAATGGGTAAAATTTATGCAAACGGGATACAAGCCAAGTGGAACATGGAAAAGTCCCGCTGATAATTCGAAAATATTTACTCCAGCCCAAATTTATTCAATCCATCACAATATTTCGACGAATTGGCGGAATTTAGTTTTCCGTACCGGATCAAGACAAAATTATCATATTAATGTAAGTGGTGGAGATGATAATACAAATGCTTATGCATCACTTAACTATAGTAATGATAAAGGGATATTACATTTTGACCATAATAGAAAATATGCTACTCGAATAAGAGTTAATCAAACCGTTAATGACGTGTTTAGTATGGGGCTAAATGCAAGGCTTACCCATAACGATCAAAATAGACCAGAAGATGTGCTAAACAGGGCCAATAAATATCTTCCGGTGTATTCACCCTATGATTCGACAGGTCACTTTCGAACCTTCTTGCCAGATGGGTCGTTGAACCCTTTAGTCGATCAGAAATTGCCTAATAATTATGCTAATCAAACAAAATTAACGTACATTAGAGCCAGTGGTCATATACTCCTTTCCCCTATAAAAAGTTTTAATTTACGTTCTAAATTTTCAGCCAATATTCATCATTCGAGGCAGGGGGTGTTTATGGGTACCAATAGTTTTTCAAGGAATGGCTCACCATCAAGATCAAAGTATAATACTTACCGCAGTATTGGAATATTATGGGAGAATATACTGCACTATAATAAAAATATAGGTCCACATACTTTTAAATTTACAGGAGTAACAAGTTATCAATCTCATGTTAGTGATCAAAGCGCTGCCCAAGGGGATGCTCAATTACTGCCCTCACAATTATTTTATGGTTTAAGCAATGCAAAACAAAATATTATAGTTAGTGATAACTATACACGAACAAATCATATTTCTTTCACAGGAAGACTAAATTATCATTTTAAAGATAAATATCTTTTAACACTTACAGGAAGAGAAGATGGGTCTTCAAGATTTGCATCAGGTCATAGGTGGAACTTTTTCCCCGCGATAGCAGTCGGATGGAGAATTGCCCAAGAAAAGTTTATGCAGAATGTTAATTCCGTCAGCCAGCTTAAATTAAGGGCAAGTTATGGCGCCACTGGTAACGATCCTTTAGGACCTTATGCACCCCAAAGTACATTAACAAGAGTTGCTTTTGGTTTTGAAAATACTCCAGCTACGGGGTACACCTTTAGTCCACAAATTGGTAATAAGGATTTACATTGGGAATTATCAAAGACTACAGATATTGGTTTTGACTTTGGTTTCTTGAATAATCGAGTATCCGGAACTGTAGATGTCTATAATACCAAAACAAATGGTTTATTATTAACCAGGTCGTTACCGCCATCTGTAGGAGCAACCCGGGTAATTCAAAATGTCGGACAAACAAGAGACAGAGGTATAGATTTTTCTTTAACAACTAATAACGTTCAAAGCAACAATTTTTCTTGGAATACAAGAATTAATTATTCTACTAACCAAGAAAGAATTTTAAAGTTGGTGGGGAATCAGAAGAGAGATGTAGCTGATGGCTTGTTTGTGGGACATCCTATTAATGTGTTTTATGATTATAAAAAAGTTGGTATTTGGCAAAAAAGTCAAGCTCAACAGGCGGCTAAATATGGTCAAAAGCCCGGTGAAATACATGTGAAAGACATTAATGGGGATGGCAAAATAACGACTGCTGATCGTACAATTTTGGGTTCCACCAATCCCAAATGGCATGGAAGCATAGAGAATAATGTAAATTATAGAAATTTTGACTTGCATGTAGCTATATGGGCTCGAATTGGTCAAATGATTGCTCCCGATTATCGGAGATTTTTAAATGTTACATATGAAAATCAGGCTGTTCATAATTATTGGACGCCAAGTAATCCAACCAATGCATATCCTGAGCCAAATCTTACTTCTAAGTTAAATTATTTGAGTACACTATATTATATAAATGGGTCTTATGTTAAAATTCGTAATATTACTTTAGGGTATAATATTCCAAAGGGAACCGTTAGTAATATAGGGCTAAATAGTTTCAGGATATACGCCACATTAAAAAATTGGTTTACCTTTTCAAAGACAAACCATTATGATCCTGAGCAAACAGGTGGATCCGAGAACCTGCCTATGACAAAATCCTTTATTGTAGGAATTAATGTAAAATTTTAATCTAAAGGGCAAACACGAGCTATGAAATTTCAAAAAAGAACATATTTATTAGTTTTAGTATTTATTGCATTTGGCTTAGTATCATGCAAGAATAATCTCAAGGAACACAATCCCAGCGGTTTAACTGCTCAGGCAGTTTATAGTACGCCTAAGGGATTTGAGACATTGGTCAATGCAGCCTACTCCTATCAACGATGGGTATATGGAAAGTTTGAAGGGGAACTAATGACCGAAATGGGCACAGACCTATGGATGTCAGGACATGATAATCCCGATCATAGCATGATGAATTATAATAATCTTCAGGGAACTGATAGTAAATTAGAGCAATTGTGGAAAGAATTATATGCAGGGATTAATGTTTGTAATTACGGAATAACAAATATTAATAAATCAGGCCTTTCTCCTAATTTACAGACAACTCGAGAAGCTGAGCTTCGTTTTTTGAGGGCAGAATACTATTGGCTTCTTACAGAAACGTGGGGCCCCGTTCCTTTTAGCTTGAAGCCGACACGGAGTATTAAAACGAAAACAAGCAGAACTCCGGTAGATTCTATATATGCCCAAATATTTAAAGATTTAAAATATGCAGATGCCAATTTACCCGTAACCCAGAGTGATTATGGAAGAGCTACAAAACCTGCAGCTGAAGCCATGCTTGCTCGCATGTATCTGACGAGGGGGGAAAATAAGGAAGCGTTTGATATGGCAACTAAAGTAATTAATAATTATAATTTTAAATTGTTGCCAAACTATGCGAATCTTTGGAAAATGGATAATCAACAAAATAGTGAAGTTATATATGCGGTAACTTATTCTGATAATAAAAAATTAAATGATACAAAAAATCCAATATTATACCCATATGGAAGTAATAGAGGGGGGAATAATTTACCGGTTGATTTCGTAATGTGGTATTTTCAACAACCGGGTATGCAACTGTCTGCTAAGTATGGAAGACCATTTCAACGATTTATGCCCACTCTTCATTTATTGAATTTATATAACGGTAAGATAGATTCACGTTACCATG
>DASQZL010000399.1:0-3828 GCA_035638715.1 Balneolaceae bacterium | reverse complement strand
GCAACCGGAACAGGTTTTGCAATATTTACAGGTGAGACAATCATTGAGTTCGCAATTCTAAAAGGAGGGCTACTTATGAAGAATGAAGAGAGAAAAAACCCAAAAGCAAATTTACGGAATTATTACACCATATTTCTGGAGGTCGGGCTAATTATAGTCTTGGGGATTTTTATCATCGCTACGAAAGTAAATATCCACGGCAATAATAAGCAGCCGAACTACAGTAAAAAGCAGCAGACGGTTCATATGGAGAAAGTTCAACAGACGGAACAAAAGAAGACGCCGCCACCCCCACCGTCTCCACAAGTACCGGTTGGGGTTCCCAACGATCAGGTCATAAAAAATCAAATAAAGTTTGATGCCGAGCTTAACCCGCAGCAGGAAACACAGCTTCCACCCCCACCCAAAAATACGGGTGCAAAGAAGAAAGCAAAGAAAAAAGAAAAAATATTTGTTGCGGTACAACAGCAACCCAAGCTGAAAGGAGGGCTTCAGGCTCTTGAAAAGAAGGTCAAATATCCGGAGAGTTGCCGGAATGCAGGCATATCGGGTCGGGTAACCCTGCAATTTGTGGTAAACGAAAAAGGCATTCCCACGAATATTCATGTAATCCGTGGAATCGGAGGCGGTTGCGATGAGGCAGCTGTAGCAGCAGTACGAAAATATGCCCGATTTAAGCCGGGCCGCCAGCGTGGAAGAGCAGTGAAAGTTCGATATAGCCTGCCGATCTTTTTCAAGCTCGTAGAGCAATAGGTGATTTATATTATTTCCGCTTAGATATATTAACAATTACATTTTGCGATAAGTATAATTCCCCGCAGAGCTTGACATGCATCATTGCGATTACGATTCGCGATATTCTGAATTATTGTTGAATAGTAATAATAATAAAGAGCTGAATTTTATTCGAGAGAGATGAATCGGGAGCATTGAAAACGAAAATAATTAGAGGCCAAGAGTGGCTTGATCACTATAATAGAGATGGGAAAAATGCTTTGCGCTTTGCCACCCAGCAGGAAAGTGGTTGTATCTGGAACCACACCATATAATTTTAGCTGGAAACGGATGCTGCAACTGATCATGCTCTGCCGGGTTACAATATCGAACAGATGTTAAAACTGATTATAGTTAAACTGAATTCTATCAGGTTTCCGTTTTTATGAATTCATTCATATAAATGGATGGTATTATCGGCTTTTGGCGTTACTTTTGAACGGGCAAAAGTAACCAAAACCCGCCGGTTGGTGAAAAAATAGCTAAATCCGGCTGCATTCCGCTAAAAAAATCCGTAGCTCCCCGGCGGACTTGCCTATTTCGGGCGACCCCAGCGGAGCGGATTTTTTCTTAACGCTTCATTCCGCCGGATTCCTGACGCTATTTTTTCAAAGACCGGGGGCCGGGCAGCCCTCTTATTATCGGGAGTCGCGCTTCAAGTTGTTTGGTTACCCTGAACTCCGTCCTGACCACGGAAATCGGGCAAAAACCGTTAAAAAGTCAAGAGAATTTTACTTCCTTGAGGAGGGGGGCATCCTGCGGTTTTAGGGATGGTCCGGCAGGTATTATATTTTTACACTCGAACAGGATCAAGTTGGTTGCCCGTTTATTATCATGAATTCGCCTTAGTTAATAAAAAGAGGTAAAATGGCAGGCGTTTAGGTATAGGTATTACCAAGCCACGTTTTATGTATTTATTATGATAAGATGAAAGCGGTTTTAAAGGAGGGAGTAGATCAGAAAAGGAGGTGAAAGAGCGCAAAATTTTTGCTTAGACTACCGGGCGGTGCCGCTTAGCCTAAACAGTGGGCTTGGTTCCCCGTTGCCGGCGGTGCAGGTTGCTGCGCGCCGATCGGAATTTAATAGTTATCGGGGATTGCTTGCTACGCTCTTTATCGCTGAAAATATGTGTCGCTTTTCGTTTGTTTGTAATCATAGCGTGAAGGAACCAATATCAGTGGCATTACCGTTCCGATTTTTGCAAAAAATATGTTTCTATTTCGTCGGCAACCCCGGGATAAGAATTCAGGACGCGAGTTTAAATGTCTAACAAGATGGTGTAGCTTAAAAGTTAGTACATTAAATGACTCATTTTACTTTAGAAAGTAAGTTTCGAAGTGTTTCCATTTTATTTGTCAAATTTTTTGTAACATATTTTATAGAATCGGGTCCATAATTCAATAAAATTTCCATGAAAACAAATCATAAGAATATTTTGTTCAAGGGGGTTATCGTATCTTTTTTCATAGTTCCGATACTGTTGGTTCCCTTTGCCAGTACAGCTACAGCTCAGCAAATAAAAGTTACGGTTCAACAAAATCAGCCCATCCAGGGTGAAGAGCCCCAAACAGTTGCCGACAAATATGTGCCCGAACCCAAAAATGTAACGGTGACGACGTGGGTTGACAGCCTAACGGTTCCCTGGAGCTTACGTTTTTTGCCTAATGGCGATGCCCTGGTCGCCCAACGCACGGGGGCTATCGTTCGTATACCCAAAGGAAGCTCCGAACAAGTGCCTTTTTTAAAAATCCCGAATGTGGTTGTTGAAGGCGATGTAGGCCTGATGGGGATGGCACTTCATCCTGATTTTAGCGATCATCCCTATATTTATGTCATGTACACCTACCGGAAAGGAAAAAATAAGCTCGTGAACCGTGTTGCAAGGTATTATAGCAAGGGGGATACCGCAACGTTCGACCGAATTATTTTTGATAATATTCCCGCTGCGCCCATTCATGTCGGCGGGCGTATCGCCTTTGGTCCGGACGGGATGCTATATATAGGTACCGGGAGCCGGCATAATCCTTTAAGTGCCCAGGATATGAACTCGCTGGCTGGCAAGATCCTGCGCGTCACACCGAATGGAAATATACCAAAGGATAATCCATTTGGTAATTCTCCGATCTATTCGCTGGGGCACCGGGTGGTGGAAGGCATAACGTGGGACCCAAAAACAGGGGAAATGTTTAACGCTGATATTGGTCCCAATGCCCGTGATGAAATCAACCACGTTCATAAAGGCAGCAATGATGGCTGGCCGATAGTGGTGGGCGCCCCCGGTATTTCTCAATTTGAGGATCCGATTGTAATGTGGAAAAATGCGACCGTACCGCCTGCGGGAATGACGTTTTATCACGGGGACCTGTACGTTGCAACGCTTAAAAGTCAGGCGCTGGTTAGAATTGTGTTTGGAAAGAATTATAAAGTCAAAAAAATTGAACGCTGGTTTGCCCTTACGCCTACGCGGGGACTATATGGACGTCTGCGGGAGGTGCGAGAGGGGCCTGACGGTAACTTATATGTCTGTACAACCAATACTGACGGACGGGCCATGCTGAGACCCGGGGATGATAAAATTTTAAAGCTGGAATTTCATAATAAATAGAAATACATAGTTTGATCTTTACCTGCAGATAAATATTAGGAAACAGGGTGAAAGAACCGGCTAATAGAAGCCGTTTGCAGGTAAAACTTGAAAGCGGTTTTAAAGGAGGGACCAGATCAGAAGTGAAGGCGAAGAGCGCAAAATTTTTGCTTAGGCTACCGGGCGGTGCCGCTTAGCCTAAACAGTGGGTTTGGTTCCCCGTTGCCGGCGGTGCAGGTTATTGCGCGCCGATCGGAATTTTACGGTTATCGGGGATTGCTTGCTACGCTCTTTATTGCTGAAAATATGTGTCGCTTTTCGTTTGTTTGTAATCATAGCGTGAAGGAACCAATATCAGCGGCATTACCGTTCCGATTTTTGCAAGAAATTTGGAGCCTGTTTTTGGCAGCATAAACTGTAATTCTGTTGCCTTATTTTATCAAAATTATGTTGGCAACTTCGTGACACAT
>DASQZL010000398.1:0-9268 GCA_035638715.1 Balneolaceae bacterium | reverse complement strand
ATTCTGAAACGAGTTCAGAATGAAACAATTGGAGGCAAAGCTCTCGTTTAAAAATAAAAAGCCCCGGTCCCGAGGTTGATACCATTCGGACCGGGGCTTCTTTTACGCCTCCTTCTTGCTGCGCAGAGAATCATTATTGTCGCACAAGAAGATTTTCGCGCCTGCTCCCTTAAAGTTTTAAAATTCAGGCATTTTTGATAATGTTACGCGCTTCCTGTTTGGAAGATCCAAGGCGCCGCTGAACGCGATTCACCAGTTGTTCTTCTTTTCCTTCAGTATATTCAAGATCTTCTTCAGTAAGCGATACAAATTGCTGTTGAAGTTTTATTTTTCGTTTTTCCCACTCTTCCATACTAAATAATCTACTCATAACGTCTCTCTTTTTGAATGTCTGACTTTCTATACAGCAAGCTGAACCACGAAAACTGCTAACTCAACATTTTTTCACATTACTGTAAATGATTATGATGATTAAAATGAGTTTTATTTTAACCATCACACATCACTTTTTTTAATCTATGATAAATATTATCAGAAACATATTTATAGTAAATGGGATAACTTATGAAAATACTGTAGTCACTTTCATTACATAAATAGCAAAAAATGTTACAAAAGCTTAAAAAAATATTTGACCTTAAATAATAATAATAGTATCTTTTAATGCGCTCAAGTAGCGTCTCTCTTGATGAATAGTAGGGCCCTGCGCTGGATAAGCTCGGGGCCTCCTTTTTTTCTCCCCCCCTCTCTTAATGATAATATTTCGAAAAAAGAGCCCCGAACTGACAATACTACCAGTTCAGCCGGGGACTCTTCCTGCGCTAACAGCTAAATTTCTTATCCATTATTTTCATCTAATTATATTGGCTGGTCTTCCTGGCTTTTTCTTTAAGTGTATCCTGAATTTTTATGCGAATATTATCAATCAATTCTTCAATCGTTACATTTACCGTATTTACTGAATAATCATTCGTTGAGTTTTCAAAATTTTTATTATTCACGTCTTTATTATCCACCTTCATAGGTTCTAATTTTTGTTAAGTTTCCATTTAGAATGCCTGTAGCTGTCGTTAGTTATGAAAAATTTCCTTATTTTTTTATGTCATTGGCTTTTTTAAAAACGATCCGGCCATTTTAATAACGGCCAGTGTTATTTCATATAAATTCAGTATAAAAAATCTTGCGTTTGGCCTGCAGATAATTCAGTAGCCTTTTTTATCTAAATCCACCTTTGTTATAAAGTACACATGAAACTAATTCTTAATCTGTTAATTTTTTCCTCCGTTCGATTAAATGATACTAATCAAAAGAGAGGTAGCAAATAGGAGCAGGTATGAAAAATACGTAGCAAAAACTACTACGCCCACGGAGCTGATAAGAATGAACATAGGATTACGTATCAAGCCAAATCCTTATTACGTTTCCCCACTAAGGTTCAGGCAATAGAACGCTTTTTTAATAAATAAAAAAGTAAATTTGTAAAATGACATTTCTTATAATTTGATAGTGTTTAAAATTTTGACAGGGCAGAGGCAACGCCTTGCCGGAATGCAAATATTGGTTCACTGTTTTATAGGTACGGAGTGCCGGGGCAGGAAAATTTGAAAATGTGTACCCTTGTTTTTCTCAGAATCAACATTTATAGTCCCGTCATGATTTTCGATAATTCTTTTACAAATATACAAGCCAACACCTCTTCCACTGTCACCTTTCGTACTAATATAGGGATCAAAAATTTTATCACGCAGCTCCTCATTTATTCCATCTCCCGTATCCGCAATATCAATGATAATTCCTCCATCTGTCTTGCGACTCCCTACTGTAAGTTTCTTTTCGCTACAATTTTGCATTGCTTCTACAGCGTTGGTTAAGATATTTGTTAATACCTGTTGAATGCCAATTCGATTGATAGTGACAGAGGGTACATTCTGTTCTAATTCTTGCTGAAATTTAATGTCATCGTTATCAGTATAAATCTTAACATTTTCAAGTGCCTGTGCGATAACACTGTTTATATTGGTCAATTCGAATTCCCCTTCTTTAAAAAGTTGGGGTGAATTCATACTTTCAAGGATATCTGAACACAAAGTACCCTGTTCACGAATTTTTTTTAATAAATTGTTTATGTCGTTATCCCGTTGTTGAGAAGCAGGTTCTTCCATATTTTGAATAGCGAGATCGGCCAGCATTGTAATAATTGCAATGGGCTGTTTTAACTCATGAACAAGCTGAACTTTTGATTGATCCCTCTCTTTTATTTGTTTCATAGAATTTATCCGTAATTGATTTAGCAAAAAAATATTGTTGAAAAACCCCGGCCATAATGCCATGCCGGGGTTCTTCCTGCGCTTCTTGCCATGAGAGCCGATAATCCTGGCAAGATATCTTCGCGCTCTATCTTAATTTAATCCGATAACAGGATTAATTTTTGGTGATTGTCATAGCAGCGCATTCAGGCTTCTTCTGTAATAAACGTCTGAAATAAATTCTTTTCGCACTTCCTTGCTTTATTAATGCAAGTGCAATGCAATAACCTTTTTGCATGATACCAGGTAACTGATATCGTTGACATTATAAGAACATAGTTCTCTCTGACAGCGTATTGGCATGGCATTAAAGCAGACTATATGAATATTTGTTAAGGCCATGCTGCTTTCTCTCTTTTAAATTTCTTTCTGATTGTTTAGAATTTAAAGATATTATTTACGGATTATTTATTGCTTATTTTGAACTTGCTTAATTCGGCCTGTGAACAGTTTGAATAAACATTCGAAGAAAATTATGTTATTGTGGGCTTTTAAAACCACTCACTTATGTCACGTTGAACATGTTTCAGAATCTTATGATGGTTTTATAGCCTTTAAACAATGATTCTGAAACAAATTCAGGACTAAAAATCAGTATAACATATTGGTTTTCAAAGACCTCGTATTGTAGACCTCGGTTTACAGCCAGTTAGTTTGTTTTTCTGGTGCTTGATAATTGTATAATTCAAATATCGATCTTCCGAATTTCAAGTGTGGTTCTGGGCATTGATCCACTTCCACGCCTTTTGCAAATTGTAGATCGTCTTTGGGAAATTGCAATTCAATATCATTTTTATGAGTAATATTTAAAAATCGCACAGAAGCAGGAATAGTAAAAAAACGATTACCCGGTCCTTCAAAAGTTTTACTTTCCAATATTATATATTTCACATAATAATCGTTGGATTCACGTGCCACTTTAATTATATCACCAATATATATCCCGTCTTTACTTGTTAGAGGGGAACCTAACGATCGTTTTAGAACATCATTCATCAGGGCCTTAGCCATAATTTTTTTGTTAAGATTAATATTTTTTTGGCTATAGAATTCTAACAATAATATTTTTTTGTATTGAATTTATTGTATCTTATTAAAGAACTTAGATAGAAAAAATAGAATTTATTATGATTTATGTGTGGTAATTGCTGCCACAGTTACTGTTGGGTTAGACGTGCTTATTGCTGTCAAATTAGAAAGAGATGCTTAAAAATAAATTGAGCCAATTATGAAATATTAATCGAACCCTTAGAAAATGGATGGGATTTCCATAAATATTTCATATTTGGATTACTTGATTTGTATAAGTTCTTTAAATAAATTTGCAAACATTAAAAAATTTGCTATAGCAATTAGCAAATTAAAAAATCAAGATTATAATTTAATATATGTTGTTACGTTTATATAACGAATGAAATTCAAAAGAAGAGGCTTTTTAGTCGTTTAATGATAAAATCAAGTGAGCGATCGTAAAAATGGGTGGGCGTTAACTACGAGGAGTTTTTCCCTTAGTTTCATGTACGCCAGGATCATTAGTTTTTATTTGTTGCAACGTTTTATAGAAAGCCTGTGAATATTTCATTAAAAAGTTTACCAGCTTTTTTGCACAAGAAGATATAAATTAATCAAATATATGCGCGACTTTCTCAGTTTCAATCTATAAAAAAGAAGAACCAGCCAAGTTTAAATATTCAAAATAGAGATAATGACAAAAGAAACAAACACTTGGCTTAAGAATAAAGGGAAAATGAGAGCACTCATTGCAGAGAAAGACTGGTCACAAACCCCGCTTGGATCTATGGATGAATGGCCAATAACGTTGCGTGCTAATCTAAATCTTATATTAGATACTCAATGTCCGGCGGCAATTTTCTGGGGTAACAAATTAGTTGCGATCTATAATCATGCTTACCGGTCACTGTTCGATGAAAACTCGGATTCTCTTGGCAGGCCATTTTTTAATTTAGAATGGGAGAATGCTCATGCTATAAAAAAGATCGTCAAAAAGGCCGAATATGGTGAAGCAAACTGTTGGGAAAAGTATCGGCTAAAAGTAAATCGGGATGATCAACCAAGGCACGCATGGTTCGATTTACATTTTAGTCCTTTACGAAATCAGGCGGGTGAAGTGAAAGGTGTGCTAAATACTGCTGTTGAACGGACGCAGCAGGTAAAATATCAACAGGCTGCAGAGCGGGTACGAACCGATATAAAGCAACAGACCGATTTATACGAAAAGGTATTATCCACGATTTCTGATTACGTCTTTGTTCTGAATACTGAGGGCCGTTTTGTTTATGCCAATCAACCTTTTCTTGAATTATTGGACACGATAAGAGAAGAAATCTCGGGAAAAACATTCAGTGATTTGCCACTTCCCGGTGAACTGGCCACCCGGCTGCAACATCAGGCTAATGAAGTGCACGAAACACTTACGGAAGTTGTAGATGAGACCTTGTACACCAGGCCCTCGGGTAAAAGTGGGTATTATGAATATATACTAAAACCTGTTTTAGATGATGAAAACAAGGTAGAGTATATCGCCGGATCGATGCGTAATATCACCGAGCGGGAAAGAATATTAGAGGAAACCGAGAACCACCTTGGTTTAGCAACAGAAGCTGCAGATTTACATCTGTGTAAATTCGATTTGGTTACGGGAACGTTTGAGTGGGAAGAAAACGTAGTTCGTTATGTAAATTTCCCCTTGCCGAAGACGCTGGAGGAAGCAGAGAAACTTCTCCATCCGCAAGATAAAAACAAAGTTTTGGATAAGTTAACAAAAGTTGCTGGCAAGGGCGGAGATTTTGAAATCGAATACCGTATTATTGATCCGACAACCAGGGAAATATTTTGGATCTACTCAGCGGGTAAAGTCGTAAACGAAATTGATGGAAAATTTACACATGTCGTTGCTGTTTCAAAACAAATCACCGAACGCAAACGGACAGAAGAACGCGAGCAATTTATCGCGCGCCTGTCCTTGCAATTACAACAAATAAGCGAACCGGATGAAATAATATCTACGACGACCCGCATGGTGGGAGAACATCTCAATGCGGATCGTTGTACATTTGCAGAGTTTGAAGATGGAGATCATTATTTTATTCTTGATAGCTATAATCAGGATGATATGCCATCCATGGAATATCATGGTACACTATCATCTTTTGGCGACCGTGCAGTTGAGAAGTTATCTCACAACAAAGCCTTTGTTGTGAGGAACATCGACAAAGCCCCTGGCATTACCCGTAAAGACAAACTGGCATTTGATCGGAATAAAATAAAGTCTTTAGTATGTGCACCGCTTCTTAAAAATGGACAGCTTATTGCAAAATTTGCAGTTCATAAAAAAAGCACGCAGCAGTGGAGACCGGACGAAATAGAATTGCTGCAGATTATAGCAAATCGCAGTTGGGAGGCCCTGGAGCGGGCGCGCCTGACCCGTGAGTTAAAAATTATGAACAAAAATCTTGAAAAGCGGGTTGAAGAACGAACCGCACAAGTACGCGAACAGGAAGAACGGTATCGCAAACTAATAGAAGCATCGGCACAGATGGTTTGGATGACGAACGCCGAAGGGTATCCCATAGAAGATTCCCCATCGTGGCGGTCTTTTACCGGTCAGACGTTTGAGGAATGGCAGGGTGAAGGATGGCTGGATGTGATACATCCTGCTGACCGGCGCCGGGTAAAAAAAGCATGGTACCAGGCTGTTGAAAAAGAGACTCCGTTTGATATAGAATTGCGTCTTTATCATGCCGAAAGTGACAGCTGGCACTGGGTGAAAGAACGGGCTGTCCCTCTGA
The DNA here is from genome assembly GCA_035638715.1 of Balneolaceae bacterium. Lineage (GTDB taxonomy): Bacteria > Bacteroidota > Rhodothermia > Balneolales > Balneolaceae > SMO-BIN1. Next base: position 3,153 of record DASQZL010000398.1, on the reverse strand, counting down.
GAAATTCTGAAGCTGAGGTGCGCGGGTGGATCGGAATGAGTACGGATATTAGCGAACGAAAGGAGACAGAGGAGAAACAACGCATATATCAGAGACAATTACGTTCGCTGGCTCTTGAACTGAATAAAACGGAAGAACGCGAACGCCAGCGATTGGCGGCGGAATTGCACAATAATTTTGGACAGGTGCTTGCAATAGCGAAAATGAAACTGGATACCCTTGGAAAGACCGATTTTAAAAAGGAGTTTGATGAAGAATTGACAGATTTAACTGATCTCGTTGATGACGCCGTTTCATATACGCGCGAGATGATTTCTGATTTAAAACCACCTCCGGCGCTGGATAAAGAGAATTTTGTCAATGTAATTAAGTGGGTGGCTCAAAAAATGGAAAAATACGGGCTGAAAGCTACCGTTGAAGCCGAACAAGCATCGCAGCGTATTGATAAGGAAATAAGGACAATACTTCGCCGGTCGGTAAATGAGTTACTTCATAATGTCATTGAACATGCAGAGACGGATGAGGCCCGGATAACCATAACAAATGATAAAAATGGAATAAAAATTATTGTCGAAGATGAAGGAATGGGCTTTGACGTTGAAGAGGAGGGATTTAAGCCAGACAACAAGGGCGGGTTCGGATTGTTCAATATCCGTGAGCGTATGATATGGCTGGGCGGTGAATTCGAAATTGTTTCAAAGCCCGGGCATGGCACAAAAGCCATTATTAAGGCCCCGGTTGAAATAGGAACGAAGGTTGAAGAAGGTGAAGTAAAAGAAGCTACTGTGTCTTCTTATATGGATGATTCGATCAAAGAAGAAGAAAAGAAAATCAGAGTCCTGCTTGTGGATGATCATGAGATGATGCGCACGGGACTGCGCAGATTGATCGAGGAGGAGGAAGATATGACGATAATTGCGGAAGCTTCTAACGGAGAGGATGGAATAAAATTAGCGCTTGATACTTTTCCGGATGTCATTATTATGGACATCAATTTGCCCGGCATGGACGGAATTGAAGCCACCCGGCAGATTACCACAGCCTGGGAGGAAGCCTGTATTATAGGCTTGTCATTATACAATAGTAAGGAAGTTGCGAGGAACATGCGTGATGCCGGTGCTGTAGCTTACCTGAGCAAAACACAGGCTTTTGATTCGCTTTGTAATACCATCCGGGAGCATATTAATTAACGATAAAAAATGTTTTTTTTTCGGTTTAATCAGGTAATAAGATTATTTTCAATGGCGTAGCGCGTCATTTCTACATTCGATTTCAAATTCAATTTTTCTTTAATGCGACTGCGGTACGTATGAATGGTATGTGGACTCAGAGAGAGCTCCTTTGCGATCTCAGAAACTTCTTTACCTTCTGCAATCATGCATAAAACCTGGAACTCCCGGTCCGAAAGCGATTCATGCATCGGTCTGTTGCTGCTGTTTTTTATTTGTAAAGCCATTTGTTCAGCAGCTTCGGGAGGGATGTATTTTCGTTTCTGGCATACTATTTTCCGGATCGCTCGCGGCAGTTCGTCAGATATACTTGTTTTATGCAAATAACCGCTGACTCCTGCCTTATATGCACGGACAGCAAAACGCTCAATTGGATGTACGCTTAAAACAAGGATGGGGACGTCTTCGTAGAGGTGATTAATTTCTTTGATTAATTTGAATCCACTTTTACCCGGCATTGACATGTCGAGCACAAGAATATCCGGCAACTGGGCATGAAGTATGTCGAGTAATTCGGAACCATTGGAAGCCTCGTTTGTTACCTCAATATCAATTTCTTTTCGTAGAATTTCTTTGATCCCTTCGCGTACCAGCGGATGATCGTCCGCAATAACTACATTAATCATAATATTATTCCTCTGATAAAAGGTTATTATAAATGACTTTTTAAAAAAAGTTGTTATTATGGCATTGTGTACCGTTCATTCGGTAACTGTTTGTATTTTATATACTTAATTTCGAATCACACCCCTCGGGTATTTACGAAATGAATCATTATAAATGTTATTTGTAATCACTTTCTTAAGAAGCAGTTCCTGATGAAACTATTGAGCTTTCATTGAAAATCTAAAAATTTCTTTTGAGTGATAATCGGGCAATGTATTCGTTCATTTTATATTTTGATATGGCACATGACCCACCTGTAAAATTATCTTTTTTGTATTTTGGTGATACTAAAAATTCTCGGGGGGGGGGTAATCGCCTCCTCGAAAATTCCATGAAATGTTTCGCTTGTGTGAGGCTTTTACGTTCACAATATTTGTCTGTATTATATTTAACTTCATATTAACCACGAAAGAACTACGAGTCTTTCCAAAATTGATCTCTTATAATTTTATTTAGTACACCCAAGGTCCCTAACACTCCGTTTAAAATAGCGCCAATCTCCCGATCTTGTATCCTGAATCTTATATTCATTATAAATAATTTGAAATTCAACTTCCAATTCATTTTACCGGTCCACTTAAAAGAATCCCAATTAAATTTGTTTGTGAAAACAAAGATCAATCCTCTGTAAATTTCATTTTTGGCGGATATTTAAGAGTTCTAAAGCTCATTTGTTTATATAATTTGCGATGTTTTCAATTATTTATAAGGTGTGTTTTATTATAATTAAAAAAACCTTTGTAAAAGCTCATCTCTTCGATCCCAATTAATGTCAGTATGAGAGGATTAATCCGATTGATAGGATTCCTCAGGACCTCTCATCATAAATTCACCTTCATTTTTTCATCTTTAAAGCTAATGCCGCGCAAGATAAATTGAACAAATACACTAAGACAAACTCACATTGTAATTATGAATATATGATCTCTTTACTAAGTAAAGATGTTTTATAGGTGAATCCGTAACATTATAAATTTTTAATATTAAAATAATAAAATTATTAAAAAGGACTAAAAACTTTATAAGCCTATATAAACCATTATTATGCTGTTAAAAATAGAAATAATAAATGCTTAAATATTATATTTGAATAGGTGTTAAGGCTGCATAATAAAAGTAAATAACGCATCCGTTAGTTTATGTAGCGGATTAAATAATGAGCGTCAAAATTATTGCTACATTATTTTAATTTAAATCACTATTTGAGGAAGGAGGTGCTTTAACTATTTTTAAAGAAAAATGAGAGGATAGTAAAACT
>DASQZL010000397.1:0-5645 GCA_035638715.1 Balneolaceae bacterium | reverse complement strand
GTGTTGGTGATTATCAACAATAGCGATAAGGCGCGATCTTTTGACCTGTCGACGATGAGTGATTTAACGGATGGTCCTTTCCAAACGGCTACACGCGTGCTCACCAGACAAAAGGTTCAGGCAAGCAAAAAACTTCATCTTGGGGCCAACCGGGCGGCAATTCTTCAAATTGAAAAATAATTTGAGTTAAAGCTGTCATCATTCCGATTGAAGCCAGTTTTGGTCTCCGTCCCGGGCTCCCGGCTTCGAAGGTAAAAGCAAAGCTTCCAATACATAATCCAAATCCAGGCTAAGCTTGAGTTTTAGATAAAAAAAGGTAGCACGGAAAGCTTGTCCGAGTGATGTCATCTTAAGTTCATCGTCGTACGATCAGGCAAGCTACCCGATTTACGGTTAAAACTAATCATTTAAAGTATATTAGTTGCTATTTTACCAACCAATGTCTTACTTCAATATTATGAATATTTCAATACCAAAGATTTTCGGCCTTGTCTTATGTTTTTTTTCGTTCAATATCTGTGCCCGGGCGCAGCAAGATTCATCGAAAACTCATGGCGTAAAGCTTCATTATGCAATCGGTGCTGATCTCTCCTTTTCAAAAATGGCACAGGATTCGGGAGCTGTTTTTAAAGATAACGGCAAGGCGGAACCGGTACTGGATATTTTCCGACAAAACGGCTACAATTGGATCCGCCTGCGGTTGTTTCATCGTCCTGCCCACCCGCCCAACAATCTGGAATATACCATTGCCCTGGCCAAACAGGCCAAGAAAAGAGGATTCAAATTTTTACTTGATTATCACTACTCCGATACATGGGCAGACCCGGGTCATCAGATCACACCGGCCGCCTGGCAAGGCCTCTCTCCGCAAGTGATGACTGATTCGGTCTATTCCTATACCAAGCGGACAATTGAAGCTTTCCGTAAAGCCGGCGTGATGCCGCAAATGGTTCAGATCGGGAATGAGGTGCGAAACGGTATGCTTTGGCCGACGGGCAAACTGCCGGAACACTGGGATCGCTTTGCCAAACTGGTAAAAGCAGGAATCGCCGGTGTTGAGGCTGGTCGCGGCACCGCTCCCCGCCCGTTAATTATGATTCACTTTGATCAGGGAGGCAGCCCGCAAATGACGAAAAAGTTCTATGATAAAATAAATTCGTACGGCATTCATTATGATGTCATCGGTCTTTCCTACTATCCCTGGTGGCACGGCAGTTTGCTGGATTTGCGTGAGAACCTGATCTCACTGGTTCATAATTTTAACAAAGACGTGATTGTAGTTGAAACAGCCTATAACTGGGAGCCCAGCCAATACAAAAACCAGCCGGCCCCCTTTCCGGAAACACCGCAGGGACAAAAAGATTACCTGCAGTCGCTCAATCAGATATTACTGGATGTTTCAAGCCCAAAAATAAAGGGACTTTTTTGGTGGGAACCGGCTGTCCCGCCCGGCCCTTTACGTTCGCGCGGCTTTTTTGATGATAAAGGTAATGCGCTGCCGGTAATCAATGTTTTCGATAAATATACGCGGGGAAAGACGCCGGGAAATTGATTTTTTGAAGTTAGGTGCCGGATGATGTCACTTATTTAATCAAAGGCAAGCAAATTCCTAATTCTTCACTCCTAATTCTTAATTCTCTCGTGCGCTGTTAGAGATTATCTTTCAGCCCCTATGAGCTTCGTTCTTCTGTCTCAATCTTCCCGGCTCTATCGTTAACAAACGGCATCATCAAAGCAGCAAGTCCCATGGCGATACCGCCTACGATGAGGGCGTAAATGGCCTGTCCGCTGAAAAACTGTTTGACCAGAAACCCCAGGATGCTGGCAGCGACAATCTGGGGGATCACGATAAAAAAATTGAATAATCCCATATAAATACCATTTTTCGAGGCGGGCAGAACGCCCGATAGAATAGCATACGGCATAGCAAGAATACTGGCCCAGGCCAGACCAATACCTACCATCGGAATCAGTAATATTTCCGGATCGTTGATATAGTAAATAGCAGCCATGCTTATCCCGCCGACTAACAGTGAAATGGCATGCACAACCTTGCGACTGATCAGCCGCGCGCAGGCCGGCAAAATTAAAGCTATAACGGCGGCGAAGCCATTATAAACGGCAAAACAGATACCCACCCAGTCGGCTCCCTGATTATAAAGCACCGAAGTGGTGTCACTGGTGCCGTAGATATGATTCGTTACAGCCGGTGTGGTGTAAATCCACATGGCAAACAGCGCAAACCATGAAAAGAACTGCACAAAAGACAGCTGGATCATGGTTGTCGGCATATTCATAAAATCAGACATCACCACCACCAAGCCGTGCTCCTGCCTGCCCGACCGCTGCATGAAGGCTGCTGTAATCATTACCAACCCAAAAATGGCAATTCCTGAGCCAAATATATATAATTCCTTTTCCAAATGATTTGAATATACCAGATACGTTAATATGGCGCCCAGCGCCACTAACATCGTGCCCCAAAGAAGTTTTTTATCACTATTATCCTGTGCAACTCCTTGTTGGGCAGCTTCAATTAAAGATGAATCCCCCGGCTCAGATCTTGTATATCGTTCGAATTCGTCCGGCGGATATTCTTCTGTTTTCAGAACAGTCCATATCACCGCACCTAAAAATGCTACTGCCCCAATATAAAACGACCATTTCACTGAAAGTGGAATCTGTCCGGCCGGTGCCGTATCAGAAAGTCCCAGCCAATTAGTGAGCACATAAGGCAAAACAGAAGCTATGACGGCTCCTGTACCGATAAAAAAACTTTGAAGGGCAAAACCTTTGGTGTGTTGGTCAGCAGGCAGCATATCGCCCACAAACGCCCTAAATGGCTCCATGGAAACATTGATTGAAGCATCCATCACCCAGAGCATACCTGCCGCCACCCATAAGACCGGAGAATTGGGCATGACGATAAGTGCCAGCGAAGCCAGAATTGCCCCGCTTAAGAAATAGGGACGACGGCGGCCCAGCCGGTTCCAGGTGCGATCACTCAGGTGACCGATTATCGGTTGGACGACCAGGCCGGTTACAGGTGCCGCAATCCACAAAATGGAAATATTGCCGATCTGTGCGCCAAGGGTTTCGAAAATACGACTAACGTTGGCATTTTGCAGGGCGAAGCCAAATTGGATGCCAAGGAAACCAAAACTCATATTCCAGATTTCCCAGAATGAAAGCTTCGGTTTTTTTGATATTTTATTCATCACTAATCCCCTTTAATTAGCTTGTTTAGGTTTTAAGCAGGCCAAATCAGTGCTATTTTCCATTTCCCAGCAACTACTTCAGTTTCACTCGAACTTCTTCTTTCTTTAGCTTTAAGGGACATTCCCGTTTGATTGTATACAGCTCATCATAAATATACAGCTCTATCGGTGGTCCTTCTTCACAACTTATTTCAATCTTTTCCTCACCAACATGGATGGACAGTAGCCGCCCGCGAAACAACATTTTGAATGAAAAGGACTCCCATGCATCAGGTAATGACGGGGCAAACAAAAGCTTATTATTTTTGATTCGTTTTCCTGCAAAACCTTCGACGATCGTCATCCAGGTTCCCGCCATGCTGGTAATATGAAGGCCCTGGTGAACCTCCTTATTGTAATCATCGAGATCGAGCCGGGCGGTACGCAGATACAACTCATAGGCTTTTTGTGTATATCCCAGGTGTGAAGCCAAAATAGAGTGAATGCAGGGCGACAACGACGATTCATGAACGGTCATCGGTTCATAGAAATCATAGTTTCGGCGAATCGTCTCATCATCGAATTCGTGCTCAAAAAAATATAATCCCTGGATGACATCCCCTTGCTTAATAAAACAGGAACGCAGGATACGATCCCACGACCAATTTTGATTGAGTGGACGATCTTGCGGATCAATACTGACCGCCGGACGTAATTTTTTATCCAAAAAACCATCTTGTTGCAAAAATACGCCTCTACTTTCATCCTCAGGTAAGTAAACATTTTCGAGAATGTGTTGCCAATTATCTCGTTCATCGAAAGTAAAATTTACTTTATCCTTTATTTTTTTCCAGCGGGTGGTGTGTTCGTTTTTTACTTTTTCCACGGCCTGCATGGCATAACGCAAACTCCAGCAGGCGATGTATGAAGTGTACCAATTATTATGGACATTATTTTCGTACTCGTTTGGGCCGGTTACTCCAAGCATCACATATTTTTGCCTGTGTTCCGAAAACTGAAACCGCTGGTTCCAGAAACGTGCGATGCCAATCAACACCTCCAAACCCGCTTCACGAAGATAGGCGGTGTCGCCGGTATTGCGGATATAATTATAGATAGCAAAAGCAATGGCGCCGTTCCGGTGAATTTCCTCAAACGTAATTTCCCACTCATTATGGCATTCCTCCCCGTTCATCGTCACCATCGGATAGAGGGCGGCTCCGTCCGTAAAGCCTAATTTTTGGGCGTTTTCTTTGGCTTTTTGCAAATGTCTATAACGAAAGAGCAACAGGTTTTTGGCAACATCACGGCCCGCTGTACTCAGGTAAAAAGGCAGGCAATAACCTTCGGTATCCCAGTAGGTTACGCCGCCGTATTTTTCGCCGGTAAATCCTTTCGGACCGATGTTAAGCCGCTCATCAGCCCCGGTGTAAGTTTGATAAAGTTGAAATATGTTAAACCGTATGCCTTGCTGAGCCGCCTCATCCCCTTTTATTTTGATATCACACCTTTCCCATTTTTCTGCCCAATAATCGGCCTGCTCCTCCCGCAGCTTCGCGAATCCCTGAAGGGAAACTTTTTTTAATTTGTTTGAAACAAATTGACGTAAGCGCTTTCGTATATGCCTAAAAGAAGAGGCGATTACCGCATATTTTTGTAATGATATTTCATCGCCGGCTTCCACATTAATATTAAAGGAACGCGAGACGTATTGAGATTTAACCTCCGATTCGGATTCAGGATGAATAATATCGCCATTTTTTTGAAAGGCACATTTCATTCCCGCTCCCACGTGGAAATTCAGTTTCTTTGTATTGTTCTGAACATATCCGCCATCCTCAGTGGCCTGCTGGAGGACTTCCTCCCAAAATATTTCATCATAATTGGCGTCCTCATTTTTGACCTTTCCATTGAGATAGGGTGTTACGATAATGGAGCCATCAAAATTAAGTGCCCGGAAAGTGTATGATATAGCTCCCACATCCGGTTGCACCATGCTTACAAAGCGCATAGTGTTTACTTCAATTTTGTTGCCATTTGAGAGCTGAGCTACAAAAGATCGCTTTAAAAGTCCCCTTTTCATATCCAGAATTCGGCGAAATTTTTCAATTTCACATTGGGCAAGATCCAGCACCTCACCATTAATACGAATATTTATACCAATCCAGTTTACTGAGTTGATAACTTTGGCATAATATTCCGGATATCCCTTTTTCCACCAACCCACTTTTGTAGCATCGGGATAGTATATTCCCCCGATATAACTTCCCTGCATCGAATCACCACTGTACGTTTCCTCAAAGTTAGCGCGTTGCCCCATAGAGCCATTCCCGATACTGAAAATACTCTCGGACGCCCGCTGCCGTGAGGGATCGAAGCCTTCCTCTACAATTTTCCAGGGATCTACTTTATAAAAATGGTTCTTGTTTTTTGTATTCATATAAGTGC
>DASQZL010000396.1:0-6013 GCA_035638715.1 Balneolaceae bacterium | reverse complement strand
ATAATTCGATTGGTTTTATCAGTAAATCATCAAAATCCATGGCATTGTTTTGTTTCAGCCGCTCGGTGTAAATGCCATAAATTTTTGCCGTGATATCATCGAGGGTGCTGTGGACAAATTTCTCCAAATACTGATCCGGATGAATAAGCTCATTTTTGGCATCACTAATACGCCGCTGAATTGTTCGCGGCTTTATGTCTTTTGGATCGTAATTATTTTCTCGCAGAATCTGTTTGATTGCATTTTTTGAGTCATTCGTGTCATATATGGAATAATTGGAGTCGAAGCCGATTTTTTCGGCTTCAAAGCGTAAGATCTTCGAAAAAACAGAATGAAATGTCCCCATCCATAATCGGGGTGCACTGCTGCCGATGAGCTCCCGTATGCGTTCCTGCATCTCACGGGCCGCCTTGTTGGTAAAGGTGAGCGCCAATATTTCGCCCGGCCGTGCGATACCCTTTTCAATTAAATAAGCAATACGGTAGGTTAGCACGCGCGTTTTGCCACTTCCGGCACCGGCCACGATAAGCAGCGGGCCCTCGGTATGTTTGACAGCTTTCTGCTGTTGCTCATTTAAATCATTTAAAAAATCAGGTTCGTGAGGCATAAGGTACTAAAATTGCTTTAAACTACATTTTTATCTCTTTCCAAAGCTCCGGGCTGGAATTGTTGGAACGCCTGCTTGCTGTATCATTCGGCAATTGCAACCAAATGATGCCCGGAAAGGAGCTTGGGACAGAGAACAAACAGCAATAAAATTACCTTGCGGTTATTCCAGTTCGCTTAGGATTTCTCTTAATTTATGCAGGCTGTTTTCCGTATCTTCTTTTTTGTCATATTCCCGTTGCACAACCTCTTCAGGAGCGTTATTTAAAAAGCCCTCATTATTAAGTTTTCCATTAACGGATTGTAAAAATCCTTTCAGCCGGTCAATTTCTTTTTCGATGCGTTGTTTTTCCTTTTCCAGATCGATAACGCCTTCCAGCGGTATGAACATCTCCGAACCATCGACGACCGCCGATGCCGAGGTTGAGGGCTTCGTTATATCCCGGGCGACTTCAAACGAATCGACAGCCTGCAACTTTCTGAAAATCCACTCATTTTTTCCGAGAACTTCAGTAATATCACTGTTAGCCGTCTTGATTAAAATATCAAGCTCTGTTGTAGGAGAAACGTTAAATTCAGCCCGTATATTTCGTATCGACGAGATCATATTTTGTATCGTGCCAAAGACTTTCAAATCATTTTCATTGACCTGACTCGAGTCAAATTCAGGCCATGGGGCGGTGATAATGGCATCGTCCGTTTCGCGGCGACGAATACGCTGCCAGATCTCCTCGGTGATGAACGGCATAAATGGATGCAACAGCTTCATCAGCGCTTCAAAGAAGTTGAACCCTGTGGACAATTTTTCCTGAGGAATATTTTCGCCCGGCCCCTCAGGTTTGATGAGCTCAATGTACCAGTCGCAAAAGTCATCCCAGATCAGGGAGTAAATTTCACGGAGCGCATCATTCAGCCGAAAGGCCTCCATGTTTTTGTTCATCGCCTCAATGGTTTGATGTAGCCTTGCCATCATCCAGCGGTCAGCAAGATTATTTTCATCAATCTGCAGTGCGTCGAATACTTCCGCTTCTTCCGATTTGTTCATTGATAAAAACCGGAAGGCGTTCCATATTTTGTTGGCAAAATTTCGGCCCTGCTCGCATAGTTGTTCCTCAAACAGTAAATCATTGCCGGCAGGCGAGGAAAACAGCATTCCAACACGCACGCCATCAGCGCCATATTGTTCGATCAATTTCAGCGGGTCGGGCGAGTTGCCCAGCGACTTCGACATTTTCCGGCGCTGGCTGTCACGCACGATACCGGTATAATACACATGGCTGAAAGGCTTTTCGCCACGAAATTCATAGCCTGACATGATCATCCGTGCGACCCAGAAAAACATAATTTCCGGGGCGGTAACCAGGTCGTCCGTGGGGTAGTAGTAATTAATTTCTTCGTTATCGGGGTTTCGGATGCCATCAAATACGCTGATGGGCCACAGCCACGAGGAGAACCAGGTATCAAGCACGTCTTCATCCTGCTTGAGATCGTTATATGACAACAAAGAATTGCCAGTTTTTTTGCGGGCTTTTTCCAGCGCTTCCTCTTCCGTTTTGGCAATCACATAATCATCTTTTCCGTCACCATAATACCAGGCCGGAATGCGCTGTCCCCACCAGAGTTGCCGCGAGATGCACCAGTCGCGGATATTTTCCATCCAGTGGCGGTACGAATTCTTGAACTTTTCCGGATGAAACTGAATCTGATCGTTCATCACGTTCTCCAGGGCTGGTTTGGCCAGCTCATCCATCTTGCAAAACCATTGCAGCGAAAGCCGGGGCTCAACCACCGCATCCGTGCGTTCGGAAAAGCCCATCTGATTAGTTATTTCATCGGTTTTAATGAGTTGTCCGGCTTGTTTAAGATCACGGGCGATATGCTCACGGGCCTCGAAGCGATCTTCGCCGACGTAAAATTGGGCCTCCTCACTGAGCGTACCGTCGGCATTGAGCATATCAACGATTTTAAGCTCATGTTTTTGTCCGATTTCATAATCGTTAATATCGTGGGCAGGGGTGATTTTGAGGCAGCCCGTGCCGAATTCCGGATCGACGTATTCGTCAGCGATGATCGGTACCTCGCGCTCGACGACAGGGACAATCGCCGTTTTCCCAATCAGATGCTGAAAACGCTCGTCATCCGGGTTCACGCAGACCGCCGTATCAGCAAGAATGGTTTCCGGGCGCGTGGTGGCGATGGTTACAGTATCCTCCTCGTCTTTAATTTTGTAGCGGACATAATAAAATTTGGATTGCTCCTCGCGGTGAATTACTTCCTCATCCGAGAGTGCTGTTTGGGCTTCCGGGTCCCAGTTAATCATTCGTTTTCCACGATAAATGTAGCCACGATCATACAGTTCAATAAAGCAATCGATAACCGATTCATAGAGATCATCCTCGAGCGTGAAACGCGTGCGCTGCCAGTCGCAGGAGGCGCCCAATTTTTTCAACTGTTGCAGAATGATTCCGCCATGTTCGTCCGTCCATTCCCAGGCGTGTTCCAGAAATTCTTCTCGCGAAAGGTCGGCCTTGGTGATGCCTTCTTCGCGCAGTTTTCGCACTACTTTGGCTTCGGTAGCAATAGATGCATGATCGGTACCCGGCACCCAGCAGGCGTTCTTACCGAGCATGCGGGCGCGGCGCACCAGCACATCCTGAATGGTATTGTTGAGCATATGGCCCATGTGGAGCACGCCGGTTACATTCGGCGGCGGAATCACAACCGTGTAAGGATCCCGTTCATCCGGTTCGGAGTGGAAAAAGTCGTTGTCTTCCCAAAAGGTGTACCACTTTTTTTCAACTTTTTCGGGATTGTAACGCTTGGGGATTTGTTCTTCAGAAACCGAAAGATTCAAAATAAACTGGAGTTGTGTTTATTGAAATTTTATGGACAGCAAAGATACGAAAAAGGAGTCAAGATGCAGAGCAAAAATAGCAGCTGACTTCTGAAACTGCCTTTCACTTTCGGAGTGCCTGGCAGTTAAAGCTATTTATACTTGTTTAATACTTATTCCACCCGTTTCATTCGTGCGCCAAAATGTCCGTCGCAGCCGTGCTTGTGAGGGAACGTTTGATAGGCCATTCCTCCCTCAATTTTCGCTTCCTCAGGCACGATATCGCTTAATGGTTCCAGCTCGAAATTTTCATGATTATCGAGAAAATTAAATATTTGCTGCATATTTTCTTCCTCCTCGAGCGAGCAGGTACTGTAAACAAGGCGACCACCTTTTTTTACCATCTTCGCTGCTGAATTGAGCAGCCGTTCCTGCAAATCTGTACAATAGTCAAGATCTTCTTCATCACGCCGCCAGCGCAGATCCGCCCGTTTGCTAAGCACGCCTGTGCCCGTGCAGGGAGCGTCGACCAGGACGCCGTCCGCTTCATCCAGTTCAATGTCGGTTGCATCACCGCGCCGTACTTTAATATTTTCAGCATGGCAACGAACGGCACTGTCGGCCAGTTTTTGCAGGCGTTCGGAAGATATATCAACCGCCAGAATTTCGCCTTCGGCCTTCATCAGATCCGACATCACCATGGTTTTGGTACCGGGTGCGGCGCAAAGATCAATAATACGCTCGCCGGGTTTGGGATCCATCACATAAGGTGCAAGGCCTGCCGCGACATCCTGCACCTGACAAAAGCCTTTTTCGATCCATTTTTCATTGATGAAAGGGGCTACGGATTCAACCTGGAAATAGCCGGGCAGCCAGTCGCTTACTTCAAAAGGGATATCATGTTTGGTCATTCGAAGCTGAAAATTTTCCGTTTTCGTGCGCAGGTTATTGGCGCGTATAAAATAAACCGGTCGTTTATTATTCGCCTGCATCAGCGCAAAAGCTTCCCTTTCGCCAAAACGTTTACGCCACCGTTTTACCATCCATTCGGGATGGGAGAAGGTGACGGCCACCAGCTTGTTCCGGTCTTCAAACGAGGGTTTGGGCAGGTTGTCGATATCACGCTGCATGTTGCGCATGATGGCATTCACCAAATCACCCGTTCGAGAGCCCAGCTTAAGTTTGGCGATATTAACGGCTTCATTAATAGCCGCATAATCGGGAGTGCTATCCATATAAAGCATGTCATAAACTCCAAGCCGGAGAATATTTTTCAGGCTCGATTTCATCCCCTCTATACCCACGTTTGAATAATGATCGATAAGAAAATCAAGATATGAACGCTTACGGAGGATATTTTGCACGTACTCTCTTACTTCAGCCCGTTGCTGGCTACCGAGCCGATCGGCGGCAGAATAGTCGAGTGTATCGTTTTCATCAAAATTAATTAACGTTTCTATACTGACTGACCGAGACGTTGCTTCCGTTTCCAAAAGTGGCGTTATTTAAAGTTAAAGATTTTGAATTTTAAACAGCTTTTTCCTTAGAACCAAAAATTAGTCCCTTCTCAATTTTTGTAAAAATACTATTTTGGAAAGGGAGTTGCTAATAGTTTTTATCTCTCAATTTTATGGTTACATTATTTAATAATGATAAACGAAAAATTTGCTTTTCACCCTAAAAAATCTAATTTTAGCCGATCTTTGTAGGTGTGTAATTGATCAGCCAAAAACGTAAATAAATTTCTTTTTAATCAGTTCTGCCCATGAATAAAGGAAAAGTTGCACAAATAATTGGCCCGGTTGTTGATGTAGACTTCGACCAGGGTGAAATACCGCCGGTTCTGAATGCACTTTATATTGAACGCGAGGATGATTCCAAAATCTATTTGGAAGTTGCTCTGCATCTCGGTGAAAATCGTGTGCGAACAATCGCCATGGATTCCACCGATGGCCTGGTTCGTGAGATGGAGGTTGTCGATACCGGTTCACCCATTTCCATGCCCGTCGGTGAAGATATCCTTGGTCGCGTATTCAACGTTGTCGGCGAACCCATTGATGGACTTGAGCCCCCTGAGGGTGATCGGACATATCCTATTCACCGGCCGGCTCCGGAATTTCAGGAACTGGCAACGTCTACCGAAATGCTTGAAACCGGCATCAAGGCTATTGATTTGTTGTGCCCGTATTCCCGGGGCGGAAAGTCCGCACTTTTTGGCGGGGCGGGCGTCGGTAAAACGGTACTGATCCAGGAATTAATGAACAACATCGCCAAAGGTCATGGCGGGCTGTCGGTCTTTGCGGGTGTCGGTGAGCGCACACGTGAAGGAAATGATATGATCCGCGAAATGCTCGAAGCTGATATCATTAATTACGGCGAAGAGTTTAAGGAAGCCTATGAAAACGGTGAATGGGATCTTAGCAAGGTTGATAAGGAGGCGCTGAAAGAATCAAAGGTTACATTTACATTTGGCCAGATGAATGAGCCACCGGGCGCCCGTGCCCGTGTTGCTCTTTCAGGACTGACGATTGCCGAGTACTTTCGCGAAGAGGTTTCCCGTGATATCCTGCTTTT